>NZ_JAKWFH010000010.1:0-160145 GCF_029522185.1 Burkholderia sp. IO2
AGTGTCTTGGTGCCGGCCTCTCCAGCCAGGTACGCCTGAACCACTCGACGCCGAAAACGTTCGTCGTACTTCGTCATGAAAAACACCCCAAAGGTTGGATCTAGTCCAACTTTTGGGGTGCAGTTCAATCACGAGCGGCCGTTTTGCTTTCCGGACGACGCTAACCGTTGCCGGCGCAACGGTTACCGCGATCGTTCGTCATGCGATCTTGTCCCATCCGGCGTTTCCCCACCTTGCGGATGCGCAGATCCGGCCTACATTGGTTGAAGCACTGCGCGGTCATTTGCTTATTACCTATATTTTCGTTTTTTGATTCAAGAGGTCCGATGGTTTTGCCGTTTACGCAGATAGCATCGCAGCGTTGACGGACTGCCACCCGAGCGGCCCCGCTGCGACGCGCTTCCTCTCTGGAGCCTGTCATGAAGCATCGCGTGTTCGCCTCGTTCGCCCTGGCTGCCTCGCTTCTGGCCTCGTCCTCGTCATTCGCCGCCGGCGCGTCCGGCATCATCTACTTTTCCGGCATGATCGTCGAGCCGCCCTGCTCGTTCGCGCTCGACACGACCAACGCGGTCCGGGCACACGTGCGCCCCGACTGCCCGCGTCCGGCCGCCGGCCAGATCGCGTTCGTCGACGCGGCGACCCAGCGCTCGCTGAAGACCGCGCTCTTTACGCAAGCCTCCCGCGCAATCGTTTTACCTGACCGTCCGGGCAACGACCATGCACCGATGATCGCCGTCGTGACCTACCAGTAAAGCCCGCCGCGGCGCCGCGCGTCAGTCGCGGTGACGCGCGATCCAGTCGCTGAACGCGCGGATCTTCTGCTGGCTGCCGAGGTTCTCGGGGTAGACGAAGAAGTAGCGTGCGCCCGTTTCGAGCACGATGTCGAACGGCCGTTCGAGCCGGCGCGCGCTCACGTCGTCGTCGACGAGCGTCACGTCGCCGATCGCGACGCCGAAGCCCTGCATCGCCGCGTTCGTCGCGAGATCGAGCGTGTCGAACGTCGGTCCGCGCGCGGGATCGACGCCGCGCTCGCCCGCATGGTCGAGCCATGCACGCCAGTCGCGGTGGTCACGCGTCGGGTGCAGCAGCGTGTGATGCGCGAGATCGCCGACCGCGCCGAGCGGCGACGCCTGCCGCAACTCGGGCGCGCAAACGGGTGTCAGCCGCTCGTCGAACAGCGGCAGCGCGACGACGCCCGGGCCCGGCGACGTCCCGTAGACGATCGCCGCGTCGAACGGCTCGCTCGAGAAATCGACGACGTGCTGCCACGTGGTCGTGATCTGCACGTGGAGATCGGGATGTTCGCCCTGGAAGCGCATGATGCGCGGCAGCATCCAGCGCATCACGCAGGTCGGCACCTTCAGCGCGAGATCGGTGCGCTGCCGCGTGAGCTTCATCGAGATGTCCTCGATCCGCGCGAAGCTCTCGTCGACCACCGGCAGCAACTGCTCGCCTTCGGCCGTCAACGTGAGGCCTTTCGCGTGCCGCCTGAACAGCGGAAAACCGTAATGCGCCTCGAGCGTCTGGATCTGGCGGCTCACCGCACCCTGCGTGATGCACAGCTGCTCGGCCGCGCGCGTGAAGCTGCGGTGGCGGGCCACCGTCGAGAAGATCTGCAGCGCGTGCAGGGGCGGAAGTCGGCGCATGGCGAACGGGAAACGGAAAACGGCGCGGAAGGACCGCGCGCCGACGCCGGCGCGCGCTGACCGACACGATAAGCCAAACGCCGGCTTTGCGCGAGACGCCGGGTACTCAGGCCGTCGCGGTGAGCGCGCCCGCCGCGATGCGCGCCGCCGAGGCGACGACGTCCGCGCGCGCCGCGGCATCGGCCTGCGGCTGCGTGAACGACACGGCCATCACGATCGGTGCGCGCGCCGGCGGCCACAGCACCGCGACGTCGGTCGTCGTGCCGAAGCCGCCGGTCCCGGCCTTGTCCGCGACGCGCCAGCCGGGCGGCACGCCCGCCGCGATGCCGGTCGCGCCGCGCGCGCCGCCGACCATCCACTCCGTCAGTTGCGCGCGCTGCGGTTCGCGCAGCGCGTCGCCGAGCAACAGCCGCTGCAGCGTGTCGACCATCGCGACCGGCGTCGACGTGTCGCGCTCGTCGCCGGGCGCGGCCTTGTTCAGTTCGGGTTCCCAGTGATCGAGGCGGAAGGTGGTGTCACCGCTTTCGCGCGCGAACGCGGTGACGGCCTGCGGGCCGCCGAGCACGCCCATCAGCAGGTTGCCCGCGCCCTTGTCGCCCGACTGCAGCATTGCGGCGCACAGCTGCGCGATCGTCATGCCGGTGTCGACGTGGCTCTCCGTAATCGGCGAGCCGGACACGATTTCATAGCGGCGATACAGGATGCGACGCGGCAGCAGCGATGCGTCGAGCGAACCGCGCGCGAGCATCGCGGCGGCCGCCATCACCGCATACGTACCGCACAGCGGGAAGCGTTCGCGTGCGTGATGCGCGATGCGTACGCCGTTCGACGTATCGAGCGCGGCGACGCCGAGCCGCCCGTTCGAGGCCTTTTCGAGCGCGGCGAGTTCGGCTTGTGCGGTGTGGGCGCGCCCCTGGTCGGCGACCGGCGCGGACGTGCACGCGGCAACGAACGGTGCGGCAACGGCGGCAAGCAACAGCGAGCGGCGTGTCGGAGAGTGTTCCATGAATGAGGTCTGTTCTGTCGGAAACGGTGGCTCGAAGCAACGCGGCCGCGCATCCGCGACGCGCGACCGTTCACGCCGACGGCCGGCCCGCGACGGCATTCGCCGCGCATCCCCGAAAGACGCCCGTCGGCCCCGCGCGATGGCGGGATTCGCATGAACAGACCCTAGCGTAGCAGCGACCGCCGTCGCGTTCCAGCGAAACGGCCCCGCCTCACCCTTGCGACGAAGGCAGGTACGGCATCGGATTCACCGGCTTGCCGTCGCGTCGCACCTCGAACAGCAGCGCGACGCGCGAGTTGTCGAGATCGCCCATCTCGGCGATCGCATCGCCCTGATGCACGATGTCGCCCGTCTTCACGAGCAGCTTGCGGTTGTGCGCATAGGCGGTCAGGAAATCCGCGTTGTGCTGGACGATGATCAGGCTACCGTAATCGTTCAGGCCGGTGCCCGCGTACATCACGCGGCCGTCGGCCGCGGCGCGAACCGGGTCGCCCGGCCGGCCGGCGATCTGGATGCCGCGGTTCTGGCCGGGCCGGAACCCGTCGACGATCTTGCCGGTTGCCGGCCACTTGAGCGCGACGCCGCCCGCATGGCGACGGGTTTCCTTGACGACCTGACGGTCGCTCGCGCTCGATGCGCCGGCCTGCGAAGTGGCTTGCGCGGTTGTCTGCGAATTGCCCTGACTACCCGCCGCGCCATTGCTCGCGACGGCCTGCGTGGCGGCCGCTCCCGCGGGCGGCAACGGCTGCTGCCTGACGATGCGCAGCACCTGCCCCCTGCGCAGCCTGCCGTTCGCGGCCAGCTTGTTCCAGGTGCGCAAGTCGGCCACGCTGCAATCGTTCGCGGAAGCGATGCCCGTCAGCGTGTCGCCGCGTTTCACGACGTACTTCTGCGCGACGAGAATCGGCGCGGGCGGCATCGCGGCGGCCGACGGCGCGGCAGGCGGGCTCGAATCAGCGGGTTTTCCCGCCAGCGTGTCGCTCGGCGGAACGGACTGCGGACTTGCACAACCGGCCATGACGAGCACGGCGGCCAGGCCCGACAGCCACGCCGCCTTGCGGTGAATCTCGCGCGTTTTCATGGACGATCCGACTCCGGTTTGACAATCTTTCAAGCATCTCAAAAACGGAACGGCCGACGTGTAACCGGATGCAAACAATGATGACAAACGATCACGGACCGGATGCCGGCCGGCATTCGCTACCGGTAATACGGTCCGATCCGGAAAAACTTGATGGTGTTTTCGCAGAAAAACGGAAGAATTTTCGTCGCAAAAAACTATGGCTCATTTATTTCAATAGACATGCACCACGACGTTCATCGCCACCACGCGACAAGTTCGGCACCGGCCCACGCGACGCCGATGCACAGGAACAGCAGATGCAGCGCGATCTTGAACGACACGCCCCATGACGAATCGATCTGCATGACAGGCTCCCGGTTGATGTGCGTCCATGATCGACCATCGATCGCGCCCCGAAAATGCGGAAGCGGCGAACCGGGTCTCAGGCCAGCCCTGAGACCGGCGCCGCGGTTCCTGCTAACTTATCGGCCATTCCCCACCCATCGCTCCGCCCATCATGCGCTTCGACCTGACCGACCTGCGGCTCTTCCTGAACATCTGCGAAGCCGGCACGATCACGAGCGGCGCCGAGCGGACACACATCACGCTGCAGGCCGCGAGCGAGCGCATTCGCGGAATGGAGGACGAGCTCGGCGTGCCGCTGCTGCACCGGACCAAGTCGGGCGCACAGGCCACCGATGCGGGCCGTGCGCTCGAACACCACGCGCGCACCGTGCTGCAGCAGATCGATCACATGCGCGGCGAACTGCAGCAATACGGCCAGGGACTGCGCGGCCATATCCGGCTGCTGTGCAACACCGCGTCGCTGAGCGAATACCTGCCCGACGCGCTGGCCGATTACCTGCCGCGCCATCCGAAGCTGTCGATCAGCGTCGAGGAGCGTTCGAGCCAGGAGATCGTCCATGCGATCCGCAACAAGACGGCCGAGGTCGGCATCGTCGCCGATTCGGTCGGACTCGGCGGGCTCGAGCAGAAGCCGTTCCGCGAAGACTGGCTGATCGTCGTCGTGCCGGTCGCGCATCCGCTCGCGTCGCGCGACAAGGTCGCGTTCGACGACATCGCCGGCGAGGACTTCATCGGCCTCACCGACGGCAGCGCGCTGCAGGTGCATCTCGCCGACCAGGCGCGCGCGCTCGGCAGGCGGATCCGCTATCGCGTGCAGTTGAAGAGCTTCGACGCGATCTGCCGCGTGATCGCGAGCGGCGTGGGCATCGGCATCGTGTCGCGGCATGCGGCCGAGCGCGCGATGCAGACGATGGACGTGCGGCTCGTCGAGTTGTCCGATCCGTGGAGCCACCGGAAACTGACGCTCTGCGCGCGATCGTTCGACGCGCTGCCGAAGTACACGCGCGAGTTCGTCGCGTTCCTGTCCGGCGACGCCCCGCCGCAATGACGCGCGTCGCGTTCGACCTGCCCCATCGACTGACGGAGACATGACCATGACCGACACCGATCTCGCCACCCGCTATCGCGCGTATATCGACTGCCTGAACCGGCAGGACTGGTCGTCGCTCGGCGAGTACGTGTCCGACGACGTGATCCACAACGACCGGCCGCTCGGCCTCGCCGGTTACCGCGCGATGCTGGAACAGGACTTCCGCGACATTCCCGATCTCCGCTTCGACATCCGGCTGCTCGCGTGCGAGCCGCCGCACGTCGCGTGCCGCCTTCGCTTCGCGTGTACGCCGACGGGAACGTTCATGGGGCTCGCCGTCGACGGCCGCAAGGTCACGTTCGCCGAGAACGTGTTCTACGAATTTCACGAAGGCAAGATCCGCCAGGTGTGGTCGGTGATCGACAAGGCGGCGATCGAGCAGCAACTGTAGCGCCGTCGAAACGGCGGGTCGGCGCGCACGGCGGGCGGTGGCTGACAGCCCGCCGTGGCAGGTCGAACGCACCTCGACCCTTATGGATAACGTTTTCTTTCAGAAGGCGTCGGAGACCCGCCTCCATCCGATGCGCTCGCCCGCCGCTTCAAAGCCCTTCTCGCGTGCAATGACAGCCCAGCCACCGAGAAAAATCCCCGAGATTTTCGCGTAATTCCGATTTACCGTCCGCACCATTCCCTCCCGTCATTCGGGTTTCTACCGGCGCATCCGATGTGAAAGTTCATTGACATCGCGTCGATCGATGCCTAAATTTGGAAAACGTTTTCCACTACTGGAGCGCGACGCCGGTGACGGCCCGCGCAGGGGGAACGCTCGCGCGCTCGATTTGTGATTCAGGCCGTCCGTCTTCAGGGATCAGGGTTGCAAGGCGGAGGCCGGGTACGGGCATCGTGCGCCGCATCGGCTACATGTGCCCGGCCCTCACCACTATTCAAAACTGGAGACACCATGCATCCGCGCAGCAGATTCACGCTCGGCGCCCTTTCCGTCGTGTTCGTCAGCGCCTGCGGCGGCAACGACGTGACCGATACGCCGCAGCCACCTCCTTCGTCCAGCACGCCCGCGCTCGCGGCGAACTCGCTGCAGGCGCTCGTCTACGGCGCGCCCGACACCAGCGTGCCGGCCGGCACGAACATCCCGGTCACGATGATGGGCCAGATGCGCGCGCTGTTCGACCTGATCCGGAAATCGCCCGATTTCACGCAGGTCGTGATGGATCTCGGCGACGGCACGCCCGTCCACGTGCTCGACACGAATACCGGCGACAAATTCCTGCCCGGCAAGCTCGCGCTCGGCCTGTCGTACATCCTGACCGACATGAAGTCGAAGAACGACCCGCAATACGCAAGCTACCTCGCGACGTACCAGACGATCACGACCGCGATGATGGCGCAGTCGGGCAGCAACTACACGTATGCGAACACGTCGTGGGGCGAGTACTACTACCTCGTCGCGCTGAACAACCTGAAGGCGCACGGGATGCTCAACGAAGTCTTCAGCGACGCGATGCTCGCGACGCTGCAGCAGCGGCTCACCTTCTGCGACATGTTCGGCCCCGATGCAAGCGGCAAGACCAGCACGTGCCCGGCCGCCGGCACGCCGATCGACATCGCGTCACTCAACACCGCGCAGAACTACTATGCGGTGTCCTACGGCATTGCCGGGCTGCGCCAGAAGCTCGGCTGGAGCAGCCCGTCGTTCGCATCGAAGACCGACCCGGCGGTCGCGACGATGAACGCGCGCGACGCACTGCTGTACACGCTGACGAACCACATTCGCAACGACTCGTCGGGCGGGTTCTCCGACGAAGCATCGAACACGCACACGACCTACTACGACCAGGCGCGCTTCGACCGCTACAGCACGCTGCTGTTCGGCGAAGTGGTCGAGCGCACGTTCGAGATGGGCAACGAAGCGAACCTCACGCCGGAGCTGAAGGGCTATCTGCGCAAATCGGTCGACCTGATCCTGCCGCAGCTGAACCCCGACGGCCAGGGCTTCAACTACGGCCGCTCGATCGGCCCGTACGGCGATTCCGCGTTCATGGAGGTGCTGACGGCCGCGGCCAATGCCGGCGTGCTGACCGACCGGGAGAAACAGGTTGCGTACGCATTCATCTACCAGGCCGCGCGTCGTTTCGACACGTACTGGTACGACCCGTCGCTGCCGACGCCGTCGGTGAACATGTGGGTCAAGGGTCGCGGCACCGACACGTATCGCGGCAAGCCGCGCGTGATGGGCGAGAACTTCAGCCTGTTGCACCAGTACCTGTACGTGAACGCGTGGTGGAACAAGCTCGGCTTCGGCGGCCAGGCGCCGATGGCCGATGCCGACTACCGCGCGTGGCTCGACGCGCTGCCGCGCTACACGCTCACCTGGTACAACCAGCCGGGCGATGCCGCGCATCCGTACAGCGCCGCGCTGCTCACAGTGCGCGACGGCCGTCGCGTGATCAACCTGAATCTCAGCCAGGCGCCCGACTACAACTCGTACACGCCGTATTACCCGGTGCCGTTCTCCGACAAGCTGATCTACGGCACGACCGACCTCGGCTATGCGCTGCTGGTGCCGCAGGTGACGTACAACGCGAAGACCTACATTCCGGTCACGTACTACAGGAACCTGAACGTGCAGCAAGGCAACGGCCAGGTGATCGTGTCGTTCGATACGACGAAGTTCCGGCTCGCGTCGAAGAACGCCGCGTACACGACGGATCTCGACCTGCAGGTGCACACGGTGCTGACCTTCGCGCACGGCTCGGTCTCGCGCAGCGATACGCTGAGCTCGGGCACGCTCGCGGGCAACCTCGCGGTCGAGACGGATTTCACGTCGTTCGCGGATTTCGCGTCGACGCAGGCCAATGGCGACGGCGTGTCGGTGACGTACGCGAACAGCGCCGCGACCGGCTATGCGGCATCCGGGTTCGACACCTGCGCGCTGTCCGCCTTCGACACGGTGAACGGCGCGACGAATCCGTTGTCGACGACGCCGGTCGGGCAACTGCATTCGAACTTCGCGTGCACGACGAAGCCGTTCGCACTCGGCGCAGGCGCGACCCGCACGGTCGGATGGACGCTGAAGTACGCCGATCCGGCGTGAGCAGGGCAAGCACCATCCCGTGACCGTTCCCGAAGCCGGTTGCCGAAACCGGCTTCGGGATCATTCAGCATCCGGGCGCGCGCTCACCACCACCCCGACCCCGCCATATACGCGCCGAGCGCGATCAGCCCGACGAAGAAGCAGCGCTTGAACGTCTTCTCGCTCATCACGCGCCGCGCATATTGCCCGCCGGCCATCCCCGCCAGCGCGGGCACGAGCGCGAGCGCCGACACGCCGAGATCGACCGTCTGCAGCGCGCCCGTCACGCGCAATTGCAGGCCGAGCACGATCGTCGACGCGGTAAACGACAGCCCGAGCGCCTGGATCAGATCGTCCTTCGACAACCGCAACGCCTGCAGGTACGGCACCGCCGGTACGACGAACACGCCGGTCGCGGCCGTCACGACGCCCGTCAGGTAGCCGACCACGGCCGACAGCCATTTTTCGTGGCGCCCCGGCGCGGGCAGCCGCGCGGCCGCCAGCCCCCACAGCCCGTAAAGCACCAGCACCACGCCGAGCGCCGCGTGCGTCCACGTGCTGCCGGCCGCGAGCGCCGGCAACCCGCCCGTCAGCGTGCCGACCGTCAGGCCCGCGAGCAGCGGCCACAGCCGGCGCAGCAGCGCGCCGAACGACGGGCCGAGCCACAACTGCCACACGTTGGTGATGAACGACGGCACGAGCAGCAGGCTCGCCGCGGCCGACGGCGGCATCGCGAGCGTCAGCAGCCCCATCGCGATCGTCGGCAGCCCGAGCCCGATCATGCCCTTCACCGCGCCGGCCAGCAGGAAGACCAGCACGATGATCGTCAGCGTATGAATTTGCATGGCAGGCATTCCGTCCGTTGAGTACGGCGCCGATGGTGCCTGCCCGCCATGCCGCCCGCCATCTGGTTTTGCCTGAGGCTGGCTCGGGCCCGCCCGCCGGGTCTGTCAGCCCGGCGATTCGACCCCGTGGATCACCCCCGGCCCTGCTCGCTGTCGAGGTGGGCCATCTGAGCGGCCGGATAACGCTCGCCGGCAGCCGCCCCGGCGGGAACCGCCGCTTCGATGCGGATGAGATCATTGACCGTTAGTTGCAACTCAGTCGCCAGCAAACCGTCCTGCAGTTGCGAGCGCTTGCGGGCGCCGACCAGCGGCACGATGTCGGTTCCGCGCGACAGCGCCCAAGCGATCGCGACCTGCGCCGGATTGCTGCCTTTCTCGTCGGCGATCGCGCGTAGCGCGTCGACGAGCGCGAGGTTGTGCGCGAGGTTTTCGCCCTGGAAACGCGGGCTCGCCGCGCGGAAGTCGCGCTCGCCCTGCCGCGCCGCGGTCCAACGGCCGCCCAGCAGCCCGCGCGACAGCACGCCGTAGGCCGTCACGCCAATGCCGAGCTCGCGGCATACGGGCAGGATCTCGGCCTCGATCCCGCGCGACAACAACGAGTATTCGATCTGCAGGTCGGCAATCGGCGCGACGGCCGCCGCGCGGCGGATCGTGTCCGCGCCGGCTTCCGACAGCCCGATATGGCGCACGTAGCCGGCCTTCACGAGATCGGCGATCGCGCCGACCGTTTCCTCGATCGGCACCGCCGGATCGACGCGGGCCGGGCGATAGATGTCGAGGTAGTCGGTGCCGAGCCGCTTCAGCGAGTACGCGACGAAGTTCCGGATTGCCGCGGGCCGCGCGTCGTAGCCGGCAAACCCGCCGGCCGGATCGCGCAATGCGCCGAATTTCACGCTGATCCGCACCTGGTCGCGCGTGCGGCCGCGCAGCGCGTCGCGAATCAGCATCTCGTTGTCGCCCATGCCGTAGAAATCGCCGGTATCGAGCATCGTGATCCCGTGGTCGAGCGCCGCGTGCAGCGTCGCGATGCTTTCGTCGCGGTCGGCCGGCCCGTAGAAATCCGACATCCCCATGCAGCCGAGTGCGATCGCCGATACCTGCGGGCCCGTGCGGCCCAGTTGACGCCTGTCCATGTCCGTTTCCTTCAAATGGTGAGTGGATGAAACGGATTCTGGACGCGCGACGCCGCGCGATAAACGCGAAACGCTCCACCAAACCATTCGACGCTGATTAACAATGGAGCCTGGTTTCCTCCCGCCAAGGTTCTCGCCCGCATGGATCATCTGCAAGCAATGCGCATCTTCGCGCGCGTCGCCCATCTCGGCAGCTTCACGAAGGCGGCCGAGCAACTCCAGTTGCCGCGCCCGACGGTCAGCAACGCCGTCCAGTATCTGGAAAAACACCTGAAGATCCGGCTGCTGCAACGCACGACGCGACGCGTCGCGCTGACCGCCGAGGGCGCGACCTACTACGAACGCTGCGTGCAGTTGCTGGCCGATCTCGACGACGCCGAAACGCTGTTCGAGGATGCCGGCGCGTCGCCGCGCGGCGTGATCCGCGTCGACCTGCCCGAACGGTTCGCGCTGAACCAGGTGATTCCGGCGCTGCCGGATTTCCACGCGCGCTACCCCGACCTGCGCGTCGCGATCAGCACGACCGACCGCTTCGTCGATCTCGTCGCGGACGGCATCGACTGCGCGGTGCGGGTCGGCGCGCTGTCCGACACGTCGCTCGTCGCGCGGCGCGTCGGCGAGATGGCCCAGATCAATTGCGCGTCGCCCGCCTATCTCGCGCGCCACGGCACGCCGCGCTCGCCGGACGATCTGCCGGACCACGTCGCGGTCGGCTATTTCTCGAGCCGCACGGGCCGCGAGCTGGACTGGGAATATGCGGACATGGATTCAGGCGAGATGCATACGGTGAAGATGCACAGCGTCGTGTCGGTCAACAGTTCGCAAGCGTATCTCGCGTGCTGCCTCGCGGGCCTCGGGCTGATCCAGGCGCCGCGCGACGGGCTCGCGCCGCTGCTCGCCGACGGCTCGCTGGTCGAGGTGCTGCCGGAATGGCGTGCCGGGCCGCTGCCCGTATCGGTGGTGTTTCCGACCGGCCGGCATCTCGCGCCGCGTGTGCGGATCTTCGTCGACTGGCTCGCGGAAACGCTCGGCGGCCTGCGCCGGGCGGACTGACGACGGTCGTACCGGGGGCCGTGCGCCCCGGCACGACACCCGGTCAGAACTTGTGACGGATCGCGGCGCGCACCGAGAACTGGTTCGCCGACGCGGACGGGCCATCCGTCCCGACGACATAGCCGCCGTCGGCCGCCGTGCCCGTCTTGTCGCCGGCCACCTTCTGCCATGCACCCTGCAGGTACACGTCGGTGCGCTTCGACAGGCTGTAGTCGGCCATCAGGCCGACCGTGTGGTACTTCGGCTTGAACGAGCCGGCCGCCGCATCGTACTTGCCGTCCGTGTACACGTACTGCGCGCCGAGATAGAAATCGGGCGTGAGCTGGTACTTGCCGTTGACCTCGAAATTCTGGAACTTCGTCGCGGTCAGCCCGAGGCCGGCGAACGTCGACGCCGGCAGGTAGACCGTCGATACCGGGTTCTTCACGTCGGTCTTCGTATAGACGAAGCCGACCGTGGCCGGGCCGAACGTGTAGTTGACGCCGCCGCCGAAGATGCGCAGCCGGTCGGCGACGAAGTTCGCGTCGTCGGCCGCGATCGCGCCCGCGCTGCCGATGCCCGGGTTGTTCGCCTGCAGGTACGCGGCCGCGACCTGCAGCCCGGCCAGCGAATACTGCGCGCCGATGCTGTACTGGCGGTTGTTCGAGAAGCCCGTGCTGTTGCTGAAGCTGTACGTGCCGCCGAACGTCAGGCCGTTCCAGTCGGCGCTCGCGTACTTGACCGTGTTGTTGACGCGGAACGAGTTGTCCGTGTTGTCGTTGTCGAACGGGTGCGAGAACAGCGTGCCGCCCCAGTTGCCGTTCGCGGTCAGCGGCGCGAGATAGTCGACGACGGAATCGTACTGGCGGCCGAACGTCAGCGTACCGAAGCGCGATTCGGACAGCCCGACGAACGCCTGACGGCCGAACATGCGGCCGCCCTGGCCGAGCCGGCCGTTGTTCACGTCGAACCCGTTTTCCAGCGTGAAGATCGCCTTCAGCCCGCCGCCCAGATCCTCGCTGCCCTTCAGGCCCCACCGGCTGCCCTGCGCATACCCGCTCGCGAGCTGGTAATTCGTCTTTCCGACCCCATTGACGTTGACGTTGTTCGTGTAATTGAAGCCTTCGTCGATCAGGCCGTACAGCGTCACGCTGGTCTCGGCAAAGGCCGGCGCGGCGAAGGCAGCGAGCGCGGCGGCAAAAATGACGTGCTTCTTCATGACGGATCTCCGGAGCCGAGGGCCGGGCAGGCCGAGCGCCCGGCGAATGTTGGTCTGTTGTATGTGTGGCCCGCAGGGCGGACGACGCGGTGTGCGGCCGCGTGAGGACAAAATGGTGTCACGTCGGAAACCGTCCGTCCATCGGGTGCGGGTCGTCGCATGCAAAGCGTTGCGCTCGCCCAACTGCGCCGTTGCGCGGACAGCCTGACCGGGCTTATCGGCAGCGGCAGGCCGGACCGACATCCGCGTAAACCCGGCAGGCGTCGCTTCGATGGCACAATGCCCATCCGTTCGCCATTTCTTCACGAAGTCATGCTTCACCCCGATTCATGCGCGGCGCGTGCCGGCCGTGCACGCGGCCCGCGCCGGAAGGCGCTCCGATGACCGCGCCGGCCCGGGCCGGCCGCTACGCCGAGCTCGATTTCTTCCGCGGCCTCGTGCTGCTCGTCATCGTCGTCGACCACATCGGCGGCAGCATCCTGTCGCGCGTCACGCTGCACGCGTACGCGCTGTGCGACGCGGCCGAGGTGTTCGTGTTCCTCGGCGGCTTCGCGACCGCCATTGCGTACAACTCGCTCGCCGAGCGGCACGACGAGGCCGCCGCGCGCCAGCGCTTCATCCGGCGGGCGTTCGAGATCTACCGCGCGTTCCTCGTGACGGCCGGCCTGATGCTGCTGATTACCGCCGCGCTGAATGCGTTCGCGATCGACGGCCCGAACATGCCGACCAACGATCTCGACGGGCTGCTGCACAAGCCGCTCGCCGCGCTGCGCGACATCCTGCTGTTCCGCCGCCAGCCGTACCTCGCGTCGGTGCTGCCGATGTACGCGTTCTTCGCGCTGCTCGTCCCGCTCGCGCTGCCGCTCGCCCGCACGCAGCCGTGGCTGATGCTCGCGTTCAGCGGATCGCTGTGGTACGCGGCGCCGCACGTCGCGCGCTTCTTGCCGACCGTCGAAGGCGCGCCGTGGGACTTCAACCCGTTCGCGTGGCAGTTCCTGTTCGTGCTCGGCGTGATCGCGCGCTGCCAGCCGGTCTACCAGACGCTCGCGCCCCGGCCGCAGGGCTGGCTGCTGACGGCCGCGTCGCTCGCGATCGTCGCGGCCGGCGCGTACTACCGGCTGCGCATCGAGCCGTTCCCGACCGATCCGTCGATCAAGCAGAATCTCGGCGCGCTGCGGCTCGTGAACTTCCTCGCGATCGCGTGGCTCGCCGCCAAGCTCGTGCACCTCGGCTGGATGAAGAAGGTCGCGCACGCGATGCCGTGGATCGGCACGATCGGCCGGCAGGGGCTGCTGTGCTTCGTCGCGGGCACCGGCATCTCGCTCGCGGTCGATTCGCTGCTCTACCAGGCGACCGAAGGCTATCTCGACGTGCCGCTCGGCCTGACCGCCGACGCCGTCGCGATGGGGCTGCTGTATCTCGTCGCCAAGCTCTACGGTCCGCTCGTCGCGCGGCTGCCGTTCCGTTCGCGGCCATGACGCGCCGCGCCGTCATGCGCCGCTGCTACGATAGCCGGCGCCTCCCCTGAAACGATTCGCCATGCGCCGACTCGCCCTTCCGTTCGCCCTCGCCCTGATCGCCGGCGCGATCGCCACCGCCCATGCCACGCCGCCGGCACCGGCGCCCGCGGCATCGCCCGCGCAGCCGCCGGCCGTCCAGACCGCGACGACCCCGTCGACCGCGCAAGAGCCGTCCGTCAATCCGGGCAGCAGCGTCGTGCTGCGCACGTTCCGCTCGGCGTCGCTGAAGCGCGACTGGTCGTACACGGTCTACCTGCCGCCCGGCTACAACCCGGAAGGCGCGCGCTACCCGGTGATGTACCTGCTGCACGGCAACGCGGGCAACGCGAACGACTGGGTCACGCAGGGCCGGCTGCAGGCCACCGCCGACACGCTGATCGAGCGCCACGACATCCCGCCCGTCGTGATCGTGATGCCGCAGGGCGGCACCGACTGGTACGTCGACCGCAAGGAGAAGATGCAGAGCGCGTTCCTCAACGACCTGCTGCCGGAAGTCGAAGCGCACTTCGCGGTGTCGAACCAGCGCGCGGGCCGCGCGATCGGCGGCGTGTCGATGGGCGGCTTCGGCGCGCTGCGCTTCTCGCTGCTCGAACCGGGGCTGTTCTGCGGCGCGATGCTGCTGAGCCCCGCGATCTATGCGAACGAGCCGCCGCTCAATTCCGCCGCGCGCTACGTCGGCGTGTTCGGCGATCGGCAGTTCGATTCACGCGTGTGGCACGAGTTGAACTACCCGGCGCTGCTGCGCGGCTATTTCGCGCGCAGCTGGCGCGTGCCGATGTTCATCGCGGCCGGCGACGACGACCTGACGATCCAGGCGGAGTCGAGCGTGCTGTATACGCATTTGCGCCGCGCGCAGAATCCGGCCGAACTGCGCATCGTCGACGGCGGGCATACGTGGGACGTGTGGCGCGGGTTGCTCGGGCAGGGGTTGAGGTATGCGTTGGAGTGTGTGAAGTAAAACGGGGCTGAACGCGCCCGGGCACGGCGCCAGCACGTGCGCGATGCCGGCCGCCCCGCGTGCGTCACACCTCCGCCCCAATCGTCTTTGCCATCCTGAGCGCCAGCGCATACCCGGTCAGCGTCGGATTGACCACCGACGAACTCGGGTGCACGGCCGTGCTCGCGATGAACAGGTTCGGATGATCGTGCGTCCGGCAATCGCGATCGACGACCGAATCGGCCGGATCGTTGCCCATGATCGTCGTGCCCATGATGTGAGAACTCGGCACCCACGCATGGATGTCGTTCACGATCTCCGTCGCACCGAACACCTGCTGGAAATCGCGGTAATCGTCGAGCACTTGCGACGCCGCACGCAACGAATAGTCGTACACGTCGTAGTCGGTGCGCGGCGTCGGCAAACCGAGCGCATCCTTGCGATCGCCGAGCGTCACGCGGTTGCGCGGGTCGGGCAGGATCTCGACGTAGCTCGCGATCTTCAGATAGCGCGCCGCGTCGTGGCGGATCCGTGCATCGAGCGCGTCGCCGACGACACCTTGCGCGATCAGCCGCCGCGTGACGATCTCGTTCGGCACCGTGTTGTCGAGAAAATGCCGGATCGCGCCGTGTTCGCGACGAAACGCGCCGTCGCGCCGCGTGTTGATGCTGCCTTGCTGGGTCGGACCACGCCCGGCCCACAACGGTTCGCGCGCGAGCATCGCAATCGCGCGGCCGGTGTGTCCCATCATGTTGCGGCCCACCTGGCCCGACGTGTTCGCGACATCCGACATCAGCAGCAGCTTCGGAATCTCGACACCGTGCGCCGCGAGCACGAAGGTCCGCGCGGTCAGGCGCGTGCTGTTGCCATCCGGCGTCATGTAGTGGATCGCGGCGATCTTGCGATTCTCGCCGCGCTCGATCTTGTAGACGACCGCATTCGTCAGCAGCCGCGCGCCCTGCGCGACGGCGCGCAGCACCGGACGATCGCCGGAGAATTGCGCGCCGATCGGGCAGATCGGCGCGCAGTTGTTGTTGCCGGCGCAGGTCGGCCGGCCCTCGTAGGGCCGCGTCGCGCGCGCGTTGGGCTCGTCGACGAAACGATGACCGATCGTCGCGACCTTTTCCGCGACCTGCTGCGTCAGGTACGACCACGGCTGCTGACGCATCGGGTAAGGCTTCGAGCGCGGCGGGAACGGCGCACCGCCCTGCCCGCTCTGGTCGTCGGTGTCCGAGCCCGACACGCCGATCTGTTCTTCCGCGAGCTGGTACCACGGCTCGAGCTCGTCATAACCGATCGGCCAGTCGCGCCCCTGCCCGTACAGGCTGTGCAGCCGGAAATCGTTCGGCAGCATGCGCCACGTCGCGCCACCCCAGTGCCACGTCGTACCGCCGACGAGCCGCAGGAACGACGGCTTCTGCAACACCGGGCCGACACTGTCGATGTAGCGATCCGAATAGCGGCCGGTGGACGACTTCGGCGCCCACGGCAGATCCGGATACGGGCCGTTGTAGTCCGACTTGTTGCCGTAGTTGCGGAACGCGCGAACGAGCTCGGCCCGCTTCACGTCCGGCCCCGCCTCGATCACGATGACGGACTTGCGTTGCTGCGTCAGCGACTGCGCCACGGCGCCGCCCAGGATGCCCGCGCCGATGACGATGACGTCCGCGTCATAGGAACTGCTCATGATTTCGATCCTCGTTCGAAGGCGGCTCAGCCGGCGTCGGTGGCCGGGCGTGCGGTCCAGTACTCGGGGCGCGCGCGGATGTAGGTTGGAATGACCGTGACGTCGGAGGTCGGCTCGAACATCAGCGCGGTTTCGTAGCCGACCATGCGCGCCTGCCCGCCGTGACCGACGCTGCCGGTGTAGAAGGCTTCGATGATGGCCAGCGCCGTCGCGCGCAATTCGGGGGCGGCGACGCCCAACGTGCGCACGAACGTATCGACCGGCTGCGTGCCCGTGCCGATCGCGACGGCCAGCGCGCGCAGCCGTGCGGGGAATTCGCGGTCCTGCTCGACGAGGCCGTCGTAGACCGACTGCACGTAGCGCGACGGCAGCGCCGAGCGGCGCGTCAGGTACGCGGCCACTCCGGCAAAGTCCCGCAGCGGCACGGCCTGCGGCGCGGTGGCCGCGCGCGCGATCAGCATGCCGGCCGGCAACGCGGCGGCAAGCGCCGCACCGGCCGACAGCTTCACGAGCCGGCGGCGCTGCACATCCGGTGCGCCGCTCACATCGAAATCGTTCATCGCGTGCCTCTCCTGTCAGTGGGCGGGCGCCGTGCGAATCTT
Organism: Burkholderia sp. IO2; assembly: GCF_029522185.1. Taxonomy (NCBI): domain Bacteria; kingdom Pseudomonadati; phylum Pseudomonadota; class Betaproteobacteria; order Burkholderiales; family Burkholderiaceae; genus Burkholderia; species Burkholderia sp. IO2. The sequence continues at coordinate 17,178 of NZ_JAKWFH010000010.1, forward strand.
CGCGACCTCGGCCGCGCTCACGCGGGCCCGGCCGTTGCCGAATCGTTCGCTCAGGTAGTTCACCAGCGTCACCACTTCGTCATCGTCGAGTTCGGTCTGGAACGCCGGCATGAAATAGTGCGTGGCGCCGTTGTTCACGCTCGCGCCATGCATGACGACCTGCAGCAGGTTCGACGCGGTGGCGGTGCCGACCGCGCTATTGGCGAACAGCGACGGGAAAAAGCCGTCCGTCGTGCCGGCGCCCGTCATCCCGTGGCAGCTCGCGCAATGATCGAGGTAGAGCGACGCACCGGCCGGCGTCTGCCCGCCCGCGGCGGCCGCGGCGCGGATCGCGAGGTAGTCGTCGGCGGGACGCCCCTGGGTCGAACGCGGTGCGGTATCGGCGCCCTTCGCGGCGGGCACGGTCGACAGATACACGGCGATCGCGTTCAGATCGCGTGCGCTCATCCGGCTGAAGCTGTGCTCGACCGCCTCCGCCATCGGGCCCGCGGCCTGCGCCTTGCCCGGGACGTTGCCGGTACGCAGGTACTGGACGATTTGCGCGGTCGTCCACGTGCCGATGCCCGCGTCGCGATCGCGCGTGATGTTGAACGCCTGCCAGCCGGCGAGCGGCGCGCCGGCGAGATAACCGACGCCGGTTTCGTCGTACGCCAGCTCCTGCATCCCGATGCCGCGCGGCGTATGGCAGGTACCGCAGTGCGCGGCGCCCTGCACGAGGTAGGCGCCGCGATTCCACTCGGCGTCGCGCCCGGGTTTCGGCACGTACGCGCCTTCGCGCAGATACAGCGCGTTCCAGATCTTCAGCGGCCAGCGTACGGTCAGCGGCCACGGGAAATCCGGCGCGCGGTTCGGCTGACGCACCGGCGCGACGCCCTGCATGAAGTACGCGTACAGGTTCGCGATGTCGTCGTCGCTGAACTTCGTGTACGACGGGTACGGCATCGCCGGGTACAGGTTGCCGCCGTCGCGCCGCAGCCCCTTGCGCAGCACGTTCGCGAAGTCCTGCTCCGAGTAGCGGCCGATCCCCGTTTGCCGGTCCGGCGTGATGTTGGTCGAGTAGATGTTGCCCATCGGCAGCGGCATCGCGAGACCGCCCGCGAACGGCTGACCGCCCTGCACCGTATGGCACGCGACACAGTCGGCCGCGACGGCCAGCGCCTTGCCCGCGGCGACGCGATCGGCCGCCTGCCCGGCCGCCGACGCGGAGGTCGCGATGAGGAAAAGCACGACAAGGGCGGAAAGGCCGGGCAAACGCATGGAAATCGTTCCTGGAGGAATCCGGTGGAAAAAGCGGTTTCGGGCGCTTTTGCGATGCGGCCCTCTATTCATTCGAAGGCACCGACCGCTTGGCGTGGCCGCACTATATCATCTTCTGTATCGATACACTAAATCGATACAGACTTGCCATTCGGGTAATAATCAGCGAGTGCTCGACCAGTGCCGCGGGATCGATCGCGCTTTGCAAGCGTGCGCGAACCGGCGCGGCGCGCATTTCGACTACATTGCCGAAGTGGCGATGACATCGGTCATCGCCGGCCTCCCCTTACTCGACCCGCAGGAAACCCAGCCATGTCTGTCTCGAAGAAATTCGCCGCCGTCACGGGCGCCGGCTCCGGCATCGGCCGCGCCGCGGCCCTCGCGCTTGCCCAGGCCGGCTTCACCGTCGCGCTGCTCGGGCGCACGGAGGCGTCGTTACGCGAAACGCAGGACGCGATCCGCGCCGCCGGCGGCGACGCGCAGGTGTTTCCGGTCGACGTCACCGACGAAGCGTCGGTCGACCACGCGTTTGCACGGATCGCGCAACAATTCGGCCGGCTCGATGTCCTGTTCAACAATGCCGGCCGCAACGCCCCGGTCGTTTCCCTCGATGAATACGAGCTCGACGTGTGGAACAGCGTCGTCGCGACGAACCTGACCGGGGTGTTTCTGTGCGCGCGGGCCGCATGGCGGATGATGAAAGCGCAGACGCCGCAGGGCGGCCGAATCATCAACAACGGCTCGATCTCGGCGCACGCGCCGCGCCCCGACACGATCGCGTACACGGCCACCAAGCACGCGGTGACCGGGATCACGAAGTCGCTGGCGCTGGACGGCCGCCGGTACAACATCGCATGCGGCCAGATCGACATCGGCAACGCCGCGACGTCGCTCACGGAACGGATGACGCAAGGCGTCCCGCAAGCGGACGGCAGCCTGGCGCCCGAAGCGCGGATGGACGTCGCGCATGTCGCGAACGCGATCGTGCAGATGGCGAATCTGCCGCTCGACACCAACATCCTCAACATGACGATCATGGCGACGGCGATGCCGTTCGTCGGTCGCGGATAGCGGGCGCCGAGGTCGTACCGGGAGGCCTCGTCCACGAACGGATGCAATGCCTCCCGTCGCTCGATGCGCGTCACCGGTCGGGCCGGTGCAGCACGCCGCGCCGCGCGTGTTCCGTCAACGTATCTTCTTTTTCTCGCCGGTCGACGGCGGCTTACATACGACGAACCGACGACGGTCCTGCCCCTGAACGACATAGGCACGGCGCGGGTACGAAAGGATTGAGCGGCCCCGCAATAGAGCCGGATGGAATGCGAACGCGCGGCGTTACGCCCGCAGGATATCCTCGGCGACATGCTCGAACGGCACGCGCCCGTGGCGAAGTTCCACCGTTGCGTCGCTTTCGAAGCCGATATGGCCGTTGTTCAGCCCGCGATTCAGTTCGATGAAACCATCGATCGCGGCAGTCGAGAACGGGTTCATCGCGAGCACCCCGGCCCATGCGGACGGCTCGAGCGCCACCGGTCGCACCGGCCGATTCAGCACGCGCGCAAAGGCATCCGCGATGTCGGCCGGTGAATACGCGCTCGGCCCCGCCAGCCCGACCTTCCGGACACCGTTCCAGTCTTCCTGCAGCATTTCCGCCGCAACGCGGCCGATGTCTTCGGTCGCGACCATCGGGATCGCCCGTTCGACCGGCCCGAGCAGACTCGGCAGGATACCCTGCACGCGGACCGGCTCGACGACGCGCGCCCAGTTCTCCATGAAGTAGGCGGCCCGCAGGAACGCGACCGGTATGCCCAGTTCGGCCAACCGCTGCTCGGCCGTCCGGTTGGTCGCAATCACGCCGGTGCCGGCCGACCGGTCCGCGCCGACCGACGACAGCAACACGAGTTTCGGCAAGCCCGTCGCGCGAACCGCCGCGGCGACGGCACGCGCCGTCACGTCCGCGTGCTCGAACAGATTTTCCAGCGCATAGTTGGGCGGCTTGACCAGATATGCACCGCGCGCGCCGGCGAACGCCTGCATCAACGCAGCGGAATCGGCCAGATCGGCAACCACCACTTCCGCACCCAGCTCCGTCCAGCGCACCGCCTTCGCTCGATCGCGCACGACCACGCGAACCGGAACCCCTGCATCGATCAGCACCCGGGCGGCGACGGCCCCCGTGCGTCCTGTGACACCCGTGACAACGTACATGTGTTCTCCCAATAGCCGCTCCACCGGTTGGAGCGATGGTTTCGATGATGTACGCTGACCTCACATAACTCAAATGCATACCGATCATGTCAAACATGCACGAAGCGGATTTACGGTCCGTCGATCTCAACCTGCTCAAGCTGCTCGACGCATTGCTCAAGGAACGCAGCGTCACGCGTGCCGGCATGCGGCTCGGCCTGACCCAGCCCGCTGCGAACCGCGCGTTGGGCCGGCTGCGCACGCTGCTTCACGATCGTGTCGTCGTGCGCACGCCGAAGGGGCTGGAATTCACGCCGCGCGCGGCATCGCTTGCGCAGCGCGTGTCGCGTGTACTGACGGAAGCGGCAGGCATCGTCGCGCCTGCGGTGTTCGACCCGGCCACCGCGCGCGGACTGTTCTCGATCGCGAGCCTTGATCACATGGCGTTGACGCTGATTCCGGATGTGAATGCGCGGCTGGAACGAAGCGCGCCGGGACTGGATCTCGATGTTCCGCCGTCACGCAGCAATAACGTCGAACTCGTGACGGATGGCACCGCAGGTATCGCGCTCGGCGTATTCGACGACGATACGTTGCCCGCCGGCATCTATCGTCGAAAGCTCTATGACGACAATCTGGTCTGCATCGTGCGGAACGGGCATCCAGCACTGTCGGCGCGGCTGACACCGAAGCGTTTCGCCGCGCTGTCGCACGTGCTGGTGACGATCGGCGGCCGGGGTGGAGAACTCGTCGACGCAGCGCTCGCGCGGCAAGGGCTGCACCGGCGGATTGCAATGCGGCTACCGCATTTCCTGGTGGCGCCGATGGTGGTCGCGAAGAGCGACATGACGCTAGTGCTGCCGCAACGGTTGGCGCGGCATGTCGCGTTGTCGATGCCGGTCACACTCGTGAAGTTGCCGGTCGAGGTGCCGTCTTTCTCGCCGTCGATGATCTGGCACGAACGCACACACGACGATCCCGCGCATGGTTGGCTGCGGCAGCAGATCGTGGAAGTTGCGCGGGAGATGGGGCGCTAGGTATGGCCAGCAGGCGTATGCGACGCATCGCGCTCGGCGCAACCCGCTTCTCTGTCACACATCCGGATCCGGAATCCGCGCCGACTGAATCACCACCAGCGTATCGCCCGCCTCGATCCGGCACGGCGGATCCTCGTAAAACGAATGAATCTTCCCGCAACGGTCGAGCCCGACCACGATCGCTCCGGGCACGACGTTCGTCAGGCAGCCGATTTCATGCGGCAACGCCTCGCGCTCCAGCAGCGTCGCGCGCCCGCGCGTCGACAGCATGTCGTTCACGAACGGCACGATGTAGCGGCTATGGACGGCGTCCGCCAGCAACAGCGCGCCGATCTTCGTCGACGACACGATCACGTCCGCGCCGGCCTGCCGCAGTTGCCGCTGGTACAGGTTCTCCTGGATCCGCACGACGATCTTCGTATCGGGCGCGATGCTGCGCACCGACAGCGTCAACAGGATCGCAGTCGGATCGTCCGTCACCGAAATGATCACGGCCTTCGCCGCGCGCACCTGCGCCTGCTGCAGCAGATCCTCGTGCGCCGGATCGCCGAGCAATCCCGTCACGCCGAGCGACGTCGCCGCCTCGAGAGCCTGCTGCTGCGAATCGATCACGATGATCGTCGCCGGATCGACGCCGCTCTCCAGCAACTCGCGCACCGCGATCGACCCCGACAGGCCATAACCGCACACGACGATGTGATCGGACAGTTGCTTCTGCAGGCGTTTCATGCGGAATTCCTCGATGACGCGCTGGATCACGAACTGATACGCCGTGCCCAGGAAAATGAACCAGATGCCGATGCGGATCGGCACGATGAAGAACGCATCGAGCAGGCGCGCCCGCGCCGTGACGGGCACGATATCGCCATAGCCGACCGTCGCGACCGTGACCATCGTGAAGTACACGAGATCGGCCACGGTCATCGGCGTGCTCTTGGTCGAATCGCGCAGGCCGTCGCGATCGAGATACAGCACGAGGAACGCGAGCGTGCACAACAGCACGACCGCACCGAGGCGGAACAGCAGCGTGCGCCGCGGCGAGGTCGCCGGGCGCGTGAACAGCGTGCGCGCACGCGGCGCCTGCCACGGATTGCGGGCGCGGCGCAGGCGCATGCGCAAGGAGCGGCGCTGATCGGATGGCGTGGCCAACGGGGGAATCTCCTGAAGGATGCGGGCTCGATTCTACGACGGGAACGCGTGCGCCCGGCCGTCACAGCATGCTGCGCGGCCGCACCATCGTGCCGTCGACGAAACGCCGTGCGCGAAACGCCGACAGGTCGAGTGACGGCGCGCCCGTGTCGATCCATTCGGCGAGCAGCCGGCCGACGATCGGCCCCATCGCGAAACCGTGACCGCAGAACCCCGTCGCGATCGCGAGCCCCGACGGCGTGCCGGGCGCATCGATCACCGGAATGCCGTCGGGCAGCACGTCGATCAGGCCGGCCCACGCCTCGACGATCTGCGCATCCTTCAACGCGGGAAAGATCGCCTTGAGCTTCGCGAGCGCACGCGGCGCATGCGCGCGATTCGGTTGCGGTTGCGGATCGCGCGGCTCGATCGGCCCGGTCGTGCCGTGGATGCGGGCGAGCACGTCGCGCCATGCGGATGCATTCAGGTGCAGCCGGAATTTGTCGCGCTGCGACCAGAACTCCGGCCAGAAGAGGCTCAATCCGCGCAGGTGACCGAGCGTCAGATCGACGTCGACCTGCATGTCGTCGGCGAGATTGATCGCGCCGTTCTTGCGCTGCCGGATGCCGAGACCATGGCCCCACACGGTCGCCGCGGACACCGGCGCGACCACGTTGGTGCGCATGCAGGTGCCGCGCACGGCCTGCTGCGGCAGCCGGATGCCGACGCCGTCGAGCAGCCGGAAACTGGTCGCGCCGGCCGCGCAGATCACGCGCCGCGTGCGGATCGTGCCGCGTTCGGTCGCGACGCCGACGACCGCGCCGCCGGCCGTCTCGATCGCGGTGACGCCGCAGCCTTCGAAGAAACGCGCGCCGGCCTCGGTCGCGCGCGCCGCGAACGCGGCGGCCACGCGGCGCGGCTCGGCCTGCCCGTCGGTCGCCGTATACAAGCCGCCGAGGGTACGCGCCTGCGTCGACAGTCCGCTCACGCGTTCGTCGATCTGGGTGCGCGTCAGCGTGCGCGTGTCGAGCCCGTGCTCGCGCGCGACGGCGAGCCATGCCTGGAACGACGCCCAGTCGTCTTCGTTGTCGGCCAGGTACAGGCAGCCGCCCTGCCGCCATTCGAGATCGAAGCCGAGTTGTTGCTCCAGGCCTTCCCAGATTCGCATGCCGGCCATCATCAGCGGCACTTCGGCGGATTCGCGCCCCTGCTGGCGCACGAAGCCCCACGCGCGCGTCGATTGCTGGCCGGCGATGCGCGACTTGTCGAGCACGACGGCTTTCAGGCCACGCAGGCCGAGGTAGTAAGCGGCCGCGCAGCCCATGATGCCGGCGCCGGCGATCACGACGTCGGCCTCGACCGGAAACGCCGTAGCGGCGTGGCTCAATGCGTCGTGCAGCGGATAAGTGGTGGTCATTGTTTTCTGTCGGGTATCAATGCATGGCCGGCCAAGCTTATCGCGGCAACGTCGTCACATGAAGCGGGCGGCGCGCGATCCGGACCCCGCCCCATCCCCACATCCAGGCCCGCCCGCCGACCGGCCCCGTTTTTTCGGCTTGACGATCCCGGTTCGGCACGAGATAAACTGTATATCCATACAGTGTCATCGCAGTAAAAATGATCCTCCCCCCATTCGATCCTCCCAAGCTGAACGACCTCACCGAATGGTGGACGCACTGCACCTACGCGGACGTGCAGCGCCTGATACTCGAAGTGCAGCACCTCCGCCTGACGCTGTGGGAATTGAAAGCCCACGTCGCGGACGCATCGCGCCGCATCCGCGTGCTCGATCCGGACATGCTCGCGCATGGGTCCGCGCTTCGGCGGCTCGGCTACCTGCTCGAAAAGGAAATCGAGCGCGCGAATCCGATCGGCCGCACGCGCGACGTGTATGCGCCGTTTTCGGACGAATGGCGTGCCCGCGCGGCACTGCGCGGCGCGTTGCGCGCGCAGCCCGAGCCGGCCGAGGCCGGCACGCTGCCGTGCACGATTCCGGAATTTCAGCGCATCACGTGGGCCGAGCTTCGCGATCGCTGGCGTCACCTGAGCGACAGGAAATCGAATCGGCAGAACGTCGAGCAACGGATGGTGCTCGAGATTGCGCGGCAGCGATCCGTGATCCTGGCGCGGGCGCGCAAGCTGGTCGACGCCGCGATCGCCGAGGCGGCGGCGGACGGCAAGCAACTGTTCGCGCTGGATCAGCTCAAACGGCTGCTGTCCGTCGAGCGGGAAGACGGCGAGCCGTTCCTGTACATGCCGGCGTAGCGCGAACGCGCGACCGATGCATGCCGGCTCGACGACGACATGTCGAACGCTCGATCAGCCACGCGGCGATTCAGCCGGAACTGCGGTCTGCGCGGGAGCAGCCGCTGCCCAAGCGCCGTCAGTGCGAATAGCGCGTTTGAGTGCCTGCCGCGCGGTCGAACGGCTGCAGCCTCGCAAGCTGCTCGATCGACATCGTGACGACTTCGAGCACATGCCGCGCGATTTCGTCGTCGGCCATGCCGGCGTCGACGTACTGCTCGATGCTCATCGTGCGGGGCGGATAGCTGCCGGTTTCGTCATCGACGATGTCGATCCGGGCCGTACGCCGCTCCGGCGACAGCACGACCTGGACAGTTTTGCCGTGAACGACGGTCTGCATGCACAAAGTGGACATTCGCAGTCTCCAATTGCGTTGCCTTCGGACGATCGATATCTCACAACAGGAGTCGTCAATCTACAAATTTCCGGGCGCATTCGCAATATTCAGGCAGGAATTCCAGCCGTTCGGGGCGCCGCGCCGCCGGTCAACCGGAGGCCCGCATTGCACGGGCACGGGCACACGCGGCACTACCTACGCATAGCGGCTCAACCACTCTTCGGAGAATTGTCTCGCGTACGCGACCGCTTCGGCTTCGGTATCGAATTCACCCAGCTTGCGGAACGCAGCCTCACGGCTGAAACCCACCTTCGTGACCTCGACCTGCGCGGCGTATTTGCCGGTCTCCGTCACGCGCGGCTCGCAGTTCATTTCGTATCCGCGCATCAAGAATTTCTTCTGCATCGGTTCAACACTTTTTTGAGACGGCGAAATCGTAGCATGCAGCTTCGTCGACTTCGCAAATGTATCCACGCCGGTTTCACTAGAAGAAACCGTCGATCGATCGCCCTGCCAGCGCCTCCGCCGGCCGTCGCGCGATATCCTGCAAAACGGGTCCGATACCTCGGTTCGGGCGAGCATGCGCCCTGCGTTGGTGCATCGCGCGGCGATTACCTGCCGCCTTGGGTGGAATCGCATCCCGGCCCACCGGAATCCGGACCGACCGGTGTCGAACGCACCGTCGCGCCCGCGCGCTCGGGCCGGTCGAGCGTAACTTCATGACACACCTTTCACACAAACGCACCTTTCACAACACTGAATGACGACCATTTTGCGGTAAAGTTATCTTTTCCGTGCGTGGCCGGTCGGCTCGCCATTGGACGTCATGAAGACTGTCCGCCGAGACTGCCGCAAGGCGTCGTTCTGAACGTCACGATCCGTTCCCGTAGCATGACCACTGAAGCAATCACCACGGATTCCCTCGCGGTTGCCGAGCGCGTGCGCGAGCTGATGACCCGCAACGGCATCGGCAAGCGCCAGCAGACCACCGAGCTGTGCCGCATCCTCGATCTGAGTTTCTCGCAAGGCCACCGCAAACTGCGCGGCAGCAGCCCCTGGACGCTCGCGCAGATCAAGAAAGTCGCCGAAGCGTACGGCGAACCCGCCGCCCAGTTGTTCGGCGCGCAAACGCTCGACCCCGGCATGGTCGGCGCCTATTCCCAGGAAGCCGTCCTGTATGCGGGCGTCGCCGAGATTCCGTGCACCGCCTGGATCGGCGCGCCGCTCGAAGCCGGCGCGCGCCCCGAGTTCGTCGCGTACGAACAGAACGGCCGCTGGCGCGTGCTGCGCCATACCGGCGTGCTGTACCAGAACGCATACGACGTGCACAAGATCGAGATCTACCCGCGCCGCGCGGAGAGCGACAAGCTCGTCGTCGCGGTGATCGACCCGGATCGCGTCAGCGCGACCGAGCTGTGCCGCTATCTCGAACGGCAAGGTTTCGCGACGGCCGCATTCGACGGTCTCGCGCCGTTCGTCGACGCGCTGCAGGGCCAGGCCTTCGACGCGGTCCTGACCGAATGGCTGTTCGACGACAGCACGGCCGCCACCGCGATCAAGGCCGTGCGCACGTCCGACAACCCGGGCGCGCCGATTTTCGTGCTGACGGGCGACCTGCTCACCGGCCGTGCGAGCGAAGCCGACATCAGCGAAGTGATCCGCGCGTTCGACGTGGTGTGCTACGAAAAACCCGCGCGCATGGCGATCCTCAGCGCCGATCTCGCGAAGCGGCTCGCGCGCGGCTGACGTCCGCCGGGCCGGCCGCCCGTCGAATGGCCACCGCCCGCGCCGCGGGCATGAGCGGGTTCCTCAGTACAATAGCCGCACCCGTTCACGCCCACGCCGGCATCCGCCGCCCGACGCCATGGCCCGCCTCATCCCCGACGACTGGAAAAGCCTCGCCGCGACCGGCGCGGCCGAACGCGAGCGCGAAACGCTCGCCGCGCTCGAACACGCGCTGCCCGACGGCTACACCGTGTATCACGGCGTCCACTGGACACGCGCCGATCAGGCGTTCTCGGTGTTCGGCGAAGCCGCGTTCGTCGTCGTGAGCCCGGCCGGCCGCGTGCTGCTGATCGAGCAGAAAGCCGGCTTCCTGCGCGAAACGCCGAAAGGGCTCGTGAAGGTCTACCTGCAGAAGGAGCGCAATGTCCCGATCCAGCTCGCGCGCACGCAGGAGACGCTGCACCGGCGCCTGACGGCCGCGCTCGGCGCGGGCGTCTACGGCGTCGAGGCGCTGCTGTACTGCCCCGACTACTCGATCCGCGACGCGTCGATCGCCGGCGTCGCGCCCGAGCGCATCGTCGATGCGTCGCGCAAGGCGCAGCTCGGGCAGGTGATCCTGCAGATCCTGCCCGAGGCCGACGAACCCTTTCCGAACGCGCCGAAGCTCCACCATTTCCTCGCGGACGAGCTCGCGCTCACGCCCGACACGAGCGCACTCGTCGGCCAGGCCGGCACGCTCGTCACCCGGCTGTCGGGCGGGCTCGCCGCCTGGGCGCGCCAGCTCGAATTCGCGCCGTTCCGGCTGCGCGTCACCGGCACCGCCGGCTCGGGCAAGACGCAGCTCGCGGTGCGGGTGATGCGCGATGCCGTCGCGGCCGGCAAACGGGTGCTGTACGTCTGCTTCAACCGGCCGCTCGCCGATTACATCACGCGCATCGCGCCGCCCGGCGCGAAGATCGCGAACTACCACCAGCTGTGCGACTGGGTCGCGCGCGACGGCGGCTATACGCCCGATTTCCAGGTGCCCGGCGAATTCGAACGGCTGGAGGCGCGCTTCGCGCAAGCGCCGATTCCCGAGCGCTGGCGCTTCGACGTGCTGGTCGTCGACGAAGGGCAGGATTTCCATGCGCCGTGGGCCGCCGCGCTCGAGCGCCTGCTGGCGCCGGACGCCGCATGGTGGTGGCTGGAAGATCCGCTGCAGAACCTGTACATGCGCGAACCCGTCGCACTGCCCGGCTGGGTCACGCTGAAGGCACTCACGAATTACCGCAGCCCGCGCGACCTGCTCGAATTCGTGCGCGACGTCGTCGGCCGGGTCGAGCCGCTCGCGGCCGAACTGCGCTCGGGCAGTCCGTTCGACGGCTCCGATCCGTCGGTGTCGGCCTACGGGGACGATGGCGCGTCGGGCGACGCCTCGGCGCAAGCCTGCATCGACGCGACCAAGCGTGCGATCACGCACGCGTTGTCGCTCGGCTTCCGCAAGCAGGACATCGCGGTGCTGTCGTACCGCGGCCGCGAAGGCTCGGTGCTCGCGCCGCTCGACCAGCTCGGCCCGCACCGGATCAAGCGCTTCACCGGCAAGTACGACCTGTTCGGCAACCCCGAGTATCGCGACGGCGATGTGCTGCTCGATTCGATCTACCGTTTCAAGGGTCAGTCGGCGCCGTGCGTGATCCTCACCGAAGTCGACTTCGACACGCTCGACGCGCGTGCCGCGCGCAAGCTGTTCGTCGGTGCGACGCGCGCGACGATGAAGCTGCTGATCGTCGCGTCGTCGCGCGCGGCCGCGCAACTCGCAACGGGTTGACGCCGCGGGTCGACGCGGTCGGCGAGCGAGCGCCGGCCCGTCATCGCGCCGCCGTCATTTCGGTTCAGGCGACGCGGAACGCGCCGACCGCGCGACGCAGCCCATCCGCCTGTTCCTCGAGCGACGCGGCGGCCGCGGCCGCCTGCTCGACGAGCGCCGCGTTCTGCTGCGACACCTGATCCATCTGCGACACCGCGCGGTTCACCTGCTCGATCCCGTCGCGCTGCTCGCTCGACGCGGCCGCGATCTCCGTCATGATGCCCGTCACGCGGCCGATCGCCTGCTGGATGTCCTGCATCGTCGTGCCGGCCATGCCGACGAGCCGCGAGCCGGTCGCGACCCGTTCGACCGATTCGCCGATCAGCGTGCGGATCTCCTTCGCCGCGGACGCCGAGCGTTGCGCCAGCGTGCGCACCTCACCCGCGACCACCGCGAAGCCGCGGCCCTGCTCGCCCGCGCGCGCGGCTTCCACCGCCGCATTCAGCGCGAGGATGTTGGTCTGGAACGCGATACCTTCGATCGTGCCGATGATGTCGGCGACCTTCTGCGAGCTCTGGTCGATCTCGTTCATCGTGCCGATCACCTCGCCGACGACCGTCGCGCCGCGCGTCGCGATCTCGCTCGCGCTGTCCGCGCAGGCCTGCGCCTCGAGCGCGTGGTCGGCATTCTGCTTCACGGTCGCCGTCAGTTGCTCCATGCTCGCGGCCGTTTCCTGCAGCGCCGATGCTTGCTCTTCGGTGCGCTGCGACAGGTCGGTGTTGCCGGCCGCGATCTGGTGCGTCGCCGTCGAGATCGCTTCCGAACCCTGGCTGACCTGGCGCACCGTATCCGCGAGGCTGCGCTGCATGCCGGTCACGCCCTTGACCAGCTCGGCCATCTCGTCGCGCGACGACCAGCGCACTTCCGACGTGAGGTCGCCCTCCGACAGGCGGCGGAAATGCGACAGCAGACGATTCACCGGCTGCGTGATCGCGAAATGCAGGCCGATCGCGCAGCCGAGGCACGCGGCCAGCCCGAACGCGATCCCCGCGATCGCGCCCATCCGCATCCAGCCGTAATAGGTCTGCGCGGTGTCGTACACGTCCTTGCCGCGCGCGGCCTGGTACGCATCGAGCGCGTCGGTCGCCTGCGTGAGCGCGACCGACAACGGCGGCGCGACGGTCATCAGCAAGCGGTCGGCTTCGTCGCGCCGCCCTTCGCGGATCGCATCGATCATCGGCTTCAGCGCCTGCCCGATCAGCGCCTGGCGCGCGGCATCGAGGCGGCTCGCGAGCGGGCCTTCGTCGTCGCCGTGCGGCATCGCCGCGTAGCTGCGCCACGCCGTGTCGGCCTTCGCGAGATAGCCCTCGGCCTTCTTCACGAGTTCCGATACGTCCGGCGCTTCCGGATGCAGCAGCGCACGGTCGAGCGTGGTGCGCACGATCGTCAGGTTCAGGCTCGCCGCGGACAGCGCGGTCTTCGCGGCCAGTTGCCGCGTATAGGCCTCGTCGAGCGCGCGATTCGAGCTCTGCATGCCCGCGAGGCCGATCAGCCCCGATACGACGAGCAGCACGGCGACGAGGCCGAGCGTGGAGAAAATCCGCGTACGGATCGAGAAACGGGAAAACAGGGCGTTCAGGTTCATGACGGCACGTGAGCGATGAAAAGTGCCGCGGCAATCGGTCCGCAGCACTCTGGATTACGGTTTGCCTGCAAGAAACTTGAGTCCGTCCCCGCTTTCCGGCTGACCGTGGTCAATTTTTCTTTCGGGCGGGCAATCTCCTGTTACGACTGCAACATATCGAGGCTGAGCAGAAATTGACTAGTCAATCATCCATGGCTATATTTCGGTCCAGTTTTCCTGCCATGGCAGATATCTCGATGACAACCGACACCCTCCTCACTCCGCCGGCCGCCGACGCGGCCCGCCGCGACGCGCCGACCGGGCTGATCGTCGCCGCGCTGCTGCTCGTCATGCTGCTGTCCGCGCTCGACCAGACGATCGTGTCGACCGCGCTGCCGACGATCGTCGGCGAACTCGGCGGGCTCGACCAGTTGTCGTGGGTCGTCACCGCGTACCTGCTGTCGTCCACCGTCGTGCTGCCGCTGTACGGCAAGCTCGGCGACCTGTACGGCCGCAAGATCGTGCTGCAGGCCGCGATCGTGCTGTTTCTCGCCGGCTCGGCGTTGTGCGGCGTCGCGCAGGACATGACGCAACTGATCGGGCTGCGCGCGCTGCAGGGGCTCGGCGGCGGCGGCCTGATGGTCGTCACGATGGCCGCGATCGGCGATCTGGTCCCGCCCGATCGCCGGGCGCGCTACCAGGGGATGTTCGGCGGCGTCTACGGCCTCGCGACGATCGTCGGCCCGCTGCTCGGCGGCTTCCTGGTCGAGCACCTGTCATGGCGCTGGATCTTCACGATCAACCTGCCGCTCGGCCTGCTCGCGCTCGCGGTGATCGGCATGGCGTTCCGGCCGCACACCGCGCACGTGAAGCACCGGATCGACTACCTGGGCGCCACGTTCCTCGCGACCGCCCTCACCTGCGTGATCCTGTTCACGAGCGAAGGCGGCTCGCTGCTGCCGTGGACGTCGCCGCAGCTGTGGATGACGCTCGTGCTCGGGCTCGTCGCGATCGGCGGCTTCATTTATGAAGAGCGCCTGGCGGCCGAGCCGATCATGCCGCTCGACCTGTTCCGTCACCGCACCTTCGTGCTGGTCAGCCTGATCGGGTTCGTGGTCGGCATCGCGCTGTTCGGCTCGGTCACGTTCATCCCGCTCTACCTGCAGGTCGTGAAGGGCTCGACGCCGTCGCAGGCCGGCATGCAGTTGCTGCCGATGATGGGCGGGATGCTCGTGACGTCGATCGTCAGCGGGCGGCTGATCTCGCGGCTCGGCTCGTACCGGATGTTCCCGATCGCCGGGACGCTGATCGGCGGCGTCGCGATGGCGCTGCTGTCGACGCTGACGCTCGATACGCCGCTGCACACGATGTACGCGTACATGGCGCTGCTCGGAATCGGGCTCGGGATGGTGATGCCCGTGCTGACGCTCGCCGTGCAGAACACGGTCGAATTCCGGCACATGGGGGTGGCGACGTCGGGCGCGACGCTGTTCCGCTCGATCGGCGGCTCGCTCGGCGTCGCCGCATTCGGCGCGCTGTTCTCGCACGGGCTGCAAGCGCGGATGAGGCACGCGCTGCCGGCCGGCACCGAGCTGCCGCCCGCGCTCGGCCCGGCCGCCGTGCACCAGCTGCCGAACGCCGTGCGCGACGCGTATCTGCACGCGTTCGCCGGCTCGCTGCACGTCGTGTACCTGTCGGCCGCGACGGTGATCGCGATCGCGTTCGTGCTCGCGTGGTTCGTCGAAGATGCGCCGCTGCGCACGCACAACTGAGCGAGCGGCGGCTCGCGACACGGCCGTCGGGTCGAGCCGCGTCGCGAGTCGCCCGCCCCCGCCATCACGCCAACAGCACGACACCGCCCGTCGTCGCGCGCGACTCCAGCAACCGGTGCGCATCGGCCGCCTGTTCGAGCGGCAAGCGCGCGCCGATCTCGACGTGCATGCCGCCTGCCAGCCGGTCGAGCGTCGCCCGCGCGGCGTCCCGATACGCGCCGACGTCGCGCGCGATGAAACCGAGCACGCTCGGCCGCGCGAGCGCGATCGAACGGGCCGGGCCCAGCTCGTCGAGATCGAACGTCTGCCGCGTGCCGATCGCGGCCACCTGCCCGATGCTCGCGACCATCCCGAACGGACGAATCGCGCCGAGCGTGCGGGTCAGCACGTCGCCGCCGATTCCGTCGATCGCGTAATCGACGCCCGCACCGCCGCCGAAGGCACGCGCGGCCGCGACGAAATCCGCCTCGCGATAATCGACCACCGCTTCCGCGCCGTGCGCGCGCACCAGCGCGGCTTTCGCGGCCGATCCGACCGTGCCGATCACCCGTGCGCCGAGCGCGCGCGCCCACTGCGTCGCCAGCAGCCCGACGCCGCCGGCCGCCGCATGCACGAGCACCGTGTCGCCGGCGCCGACCTGCCGCACGCGATGCAGCAGCATGTAGACGGTGATCCCCTTCAGCAGCCCGGCGGCGGCGGCTTCGTCGCTCAGCCCGTCTGGAATCGGCAGCACGCGCTCGGCCGGCATCGTGCGCAGGCTCGCATAGCTGCCGCTCGGCATGCCGGCATACGCGACGCGCTGACCGGGCACGAGCTCCGTCACGCCCGGCCCGACCGCGTCGATCACGCCGGCCGCCTCGACGCCGAGCGCGTCCGGCAGCGCGGGCAATGCATGCGCGCCCGTCCTGAAATAGATATCGACGAAATTCACGCCGATCGCGGTCTGGCGAATCCGCACTTCGCCGGCGCCGGGCGGCGCGACGGGCGCATCGACGCGGCGCAGCACGCCGGCATCGCCGTAACGGTCGATCCCGATCCGGATGGCATTGGCGGTTTGGGTCATGACGTTCCTCGTTATCGAATGAAGTGACACGATCATCCCATCGTGCATAATCGAACGGAATTCACGCTGAACGCCCATCTACTGTGCAAAATTCGACCGATCGTGATCCTGTCGCCTCACCCGCACTGCCGATGAGCTGGGACGACATCCGCTACTTCCTGGCGGTGATGCGCGGCGGCAGCCTGTCGGCCGCCGCGCGGGCGCTGCAGGTCCAGCATTCGACGGTCGCGCGGCGCATCGACGCGCTGGAGTCGGCGCTCGGGATCCGGCTGTTCGACCGGCTGCCGCGCGGCTGGCCGCCGACCGACGAAGGGCTGCACCTCGCCGAGCACGCCACGCGCCTCGAAGCCGACGCGCATGCGTTCGCGCGCGCCGCGCAAGGCGCGGCGGCGCTCGACGGCGTGGTGCGCGTATCGGCGTCGCCGGTGTTCGCGAGCCATTTCCTCGCGCCGCGCCTGGCTCGCGCGCAGCGCGCGTGGCCGGCGCTGCGGATCGACCTGATGGGCGAGATGCATGCGGCCAACCTGTATGCGCGCGAAGCCGACCTCGCGGTACGGCTGTCGCGGCCGAGCGAGCCGGGGCTCGCCGCGCGCCGGCTCGGCACGATGCGCTTCGCGCTGTGCGCGGCGCCGGAATGGGCCGATGCGCCGCCCGACACCTGGCCCTTCATCGGCTACGACGACGCGCTCGCGCAAACGCCGCAGCAGCAATGGCTCGAACGCTTCGCGGCCGGGCGCCGCTTTGCGTTCATCGCCAACGACCTCGCCGCGCAGCATCGCGCGTGCGCGGCCGGGGCCGGCGTCGCGCTGCTGCCGCGGTTTCTCGTCGACGATCCGGCCGCGCATGCCGGCGCGCCGCTCGTCGAGCTGACGGCCGCGCCGCGTTGCGACATCGAGCGCGAAATCTGGCTCGTCGTTCACCCGGACGTGCGCCGGTCGCCGCGCGTACAGCGCGTCGCCGACGCGATCGCCGATGCGGTGCATGCGGCGGACGGCCGGTTGTAAGCCGCCGAACTCGCAAACGGCTTTACCACGCGCGGCGGCGGCCGGCATAGTAGCGTTTTGATTCCGACCGCCCTGCCGCCATGTCCAACACTCCCGCCTGCGTCGTGCGCGACGCGACCGATGCCGACCTCGAGGCGATCCACGCGATCTATGCGCACCACGTTCACCACAGCGTCGCGTCGTTCGAGGAAACGCCGCCCGACGTCGCCGAACTGCGCGCACGCCGCGACGCGGTGCTGAACCACGGGCTGCCGTATCTCGTCGCCGAATGCGACGGCCGCGTGGCCGGCTACGCGTACGCGACGCCGTACCGCACGCGCAGCGCGTACCGCTTCGCGATCGAGGATTCGATCTACATCGACGACGCGCAGCGCGGCCGCGGAATCGGCCGCGCGTTGCTCGCCGCGCTGATCGCGCGCTGCGAAGACGGCCCGTGGCGGCAGATGATCGCGGTGATCGCCGACGGCGGCACCGGCGGCTCGACGTCGCTGCATCGCGCGTTCGGCTTCGAACCGGCCGGCCAGCTGAAAGCGGTCGGCTTCAAGCACGGCCGCTGGATCGATACGGCGCTGCTGCAGCGCCCGCTCGGCGAAGGCGCGAACACGCGCCCCGCCTCGCCCGAGCCTGCCCCGGCGCGCTAGAATGGCCGCATGTCAAAACAGACTCATTCCACGCCCGACGAGGCCACGCCGGATTCCCGCAACGAGTACACGGTCGACGAGCTCGCGCGCGTGTCCGATACCACCGTGCGCAACGTCCGCGCCTACCAGGATCGCGGGCTGCTCGCGCCGCCGGAGAAACGCGGGCGCGTCGGCATCTACGACGACACGCACGTCGCGCGCCTGAAGCTGATCAACCATCTGCTCGCGCGCGGCTACACGCTGTCGAACATCCAGGACCTGATCAAGGCGATCGACGAAGGCCACGACCTGCGCTCGATCCTCGGCCTCGAAAACGCGATCGGCGGCCGCTGGTCGCACGAGCTGCCGAAAACCTACTCACTCGCGCAACTCGCGCAGATGTTCGGCCCGCAGGCAACCACGCAACTGTCGCGCGTGACCGAGCTCGGGCTGCTCGAACGGCGCGGCCTGTCGTTCGTCGCGAAAAGCCCCGCGCTGCTCGAGGCCGCCGCCGCGATGACGAAGGAAGGGATTCCGCCGCGCGAACTGCTCGACGTGATCAGCGTCGCGCGGCCGCATTTCGACGCGATCGCGCGGCTGCTCGTCGATCTCGTCGTGAAGCGGCTCGACCGCTATGACGAAGGCACGCTGCCGCCCGCCACCGACGTGCCGGCGCTCGTCGACGCGATCTGGCGGCTGCGCCCGCTCGCGGCCGTGTTCGTCGAAGGCGAGACGAACCGCGCGCTCGAGAATGCGGCGAGCGCGTATCTGGGCGGCCGCGTCGCGACGATTCTCGACAAGAAACTCAGCGACGAAGCCGCGCGGCAGTCCGGTACGAGCGATACGCAGGGCGACGGCGACACCGCATAAGGCCTTCGCCGTCATGCATGCGTGGGCTTTTCGCGACAACGCGCGCGTGTCCGGCTGGAGGAAAGGCCGACGTCCATTGCAGGTGACGACCGCCGCCAGCATGGGCCGGCAAATGGCCAGCAGCCGCGCCCGCGCGCATTCCAGCCAGACGGCGCCACCGCGCTGCGTCCGTCATCGCAGGCTACGCTGCGAAACAGTTACAAGATAACGGTTGACGCGAGCCCCAGCGACGGTTAGTGTAGGCACCGAAGTCCAAGAAGTCCGATTGCTGTTCATCAATTGCTCGCTCCTCCTCAGCGGTATTCGTTGTCCTCTCCCTCCTTGACGCTTCACGCGCTCTTCCACAGAGCAAATTTCTCTATTTTTTCTCAAGGAATCTTCATGGATACCGGTATCGTCAAGTGGTTCAACGACAGCAAAGGCTTTGGCTTCATCACGCCGGACAACGGCGGCGACGATCTGTTCGCTCACTTCTCGGAAATTCGTGCCGACGGCTTCAAGACGCTGGCTGAAAACCAGAAAGTGAGCTTCGAAACGAAGCAAGGACCGAAGGGTCTGCAGGCGGCGAACATCAAGCCGCTGTAAAGTTTGAAGGGCCCGGCCTCCCACGACGGACGCCGGGTCGCAGCGATATTCCCACGGAGCTTCGTCTCCCCAAGTTGGCGCGACCGGCTTTTTAGCTGCATCTGTTCAGTCAGCAGCTCGCCACGCGCTACACGTCTCGTTGCACTTCATCCCCCCTCTGGCCGCAACGCCTTATTTTCGCTTTCCGACTGCGTCTGATTCGGCTCGCAATGGCTTTGAATCGGCGTAACCGTGCGTATTTCGCACGGCACGCGCGCACTCGAACATCATTAAAATTAAAATGGACAACCAACGAATTCAGCAATACAACGGCTATGCCGTCCAACCCTCGGCGCATCGCCTGCCCGACGGGAGTTTTTCCTCCAACCTGCTGCTCGAACGCGCCGATAGCACGCACGGCGAAGGCCGCTACCAGTTCTATTCGCTCGATTACTTCGCGAGCGAGGCACAGGCGCTCGCGCATTCGGCACGCTGGGCGCGCCACTGGGTCGATACGCGCGGTTGAACGCCGCGCTACTCGCGAGATCCGCGCAGACGGTCATAAAAAAACGGCGGGCAACTGCCCGCCGGCCTTCCGCATCACATGCCCGCTCACCTGCGTCACCGCGCCGCCACCTTCTTCTGCCGCCACAGACACAGCAGATCGCAAGCCACATGCGCGGCCGCGATCGCCGTGATGTCCGCGTGATCGTACGCCGGCGCCACCTCCACCACATCCGCCCCGACCAGATTCACCGCCCCGAGCCCCCGCACGATCGCCAGCGCCTGCGCGGACGAGAGCCCGCCGGCCACCGGCGTCCCCGTTCCCGGCGCGAACGCCGGATCGAGGCAGTCGATATCGAACGTCAGGTACGCAGGCCGCGCACCGACGATCGCGACGATTCGCTCGACCGCCGCCCGCGCACCCTGGTCATGCACCCACGCGGCATCGAGCCGCTCGATCCCGAGAAAGTCGTCGTTCCACGTGCGGATGCCGACCTGCACCGACGTCGCGGGATCGATCAGCCCTTCCTTCACCGCCTTGTAGAACATCGTCCCGTGATTGAGGCTGTCCGGATCGTCGTCGGCCCACGTATCGCAGTGCGCGTCGAAATGGATCAGCGACAGCGGCTGGCCGTAGCGCTCCGCGTGCGCGACCAGCAGCGGATACGTGATGTAGTGATCGCCGCCGAGCGTCAGCATCTTCGCGCCCGAACGCAGGATCGTGCGCGCATGCTCGACGATCGCCGGCTTGATCGACAACGGGTTGTGCGCGTCGAACCAGCAGTCGCCGTAGTCGACGGCCGCGAGGTCGTCGAACGGGTTGAAGCCCCACGGATACGGATTGAGCTCCGCGAGCTGCACGCTTGCCGCGCGAATCGCGGCCGGCCCGAGCCGCGCACCGGAACGATAGGTCGTCGCGAGATCGAGCGGCACGCCGGAGATCGCGACGTCGATGCCGTCGAGCACGCGCGAGTAATTGCGGCGCATGAACGACAGCACGCCCGCATAGGTGTTTTCGATCGAGGAACCGTACGGCGTCGTGCGACGGATCGCGCCGTCGCCGTGAAGAAGTTCGGTCATGGTCGGACCTGTTTTCGTGGGGTGCCGGCGCCGGCCCGCGCGCTCTGAGGGCGCGGGCCGGGCACGGCATGGATTCATCGGCACGCACCGGCTCGCGCATCCGGTCGCGCGGCCAGGCGGGACATCGACAGCGACAGCGGCAATACCGCGGCGATCATAGCAAGCCGAATCGACGCCGTTGCCCCGGTTCGGCCGGGGCAACGCGCGGAAAAATCCGGCGGCGGCACCGCCGCCCGTCGCGGTCGTTTCCTAGAAGGATTCGCCGGTTTTCGCGCGCCCGTTCTTCCGGATAATGGCCGACAGCCGCGCCCTCGACGGCGCGGCGTCCACCGCAGACAACTACAAACCGGAGACACCCGCCTTGATCGCCACGCTTCCCGCCCCCTACCGCCGGCTGTGGCCGCTCGCCATCGCCGCGGCGCTGCTGTACGGCCTGTCGCTCGCCGTCGCGCCCTATCCGGGCCAGGCCGCCGCGAAAGCTGCGATGGGCATCCTGCTGCTCACGGCAGGCAGCACCTGCGGCGCGCCGCGCGAACGCGCGTGGCTGTGCGCGGCGCTCGCGACCGCCGTGCTCGGCGACGTGCTGCTCGCGCTGCCCGACTGGCCGTTGTCGTTCGTTCTCGGCCTCGGCGCATTCCTGCTCACGCACGTGTGCTACTGCGCGATCTTCTTCCGGTGGCGCGCGCGGCCGCACGGCTGGCGCATCGTCGCGCTCGTCGGGCTGTGGATGGCCGCGCCGGCGTTCTACGCGGCATTCTTCCCGCACCTCGGCGAGTTGCTGGCGCCGGTCGCCATCTACATGCTCGTGCTGTGCGCGATGGCGAGCTTCGCGCTCGCCGCCCGCACGCGCGGCCCGCTGGTCGCGATCGGCAGCCTGATCTTCGTCGGCTCCGACACGCTGATCGGCGTCGGCCGGTTCCTCGGCGGCTTTCCGGGCATCGACTATCTGATCTGGGGCCTCTATGCGCTCGCGCAGGTCACGATCGTGGCCGGGGTTTTCCATGAGACGGCCACCCGATCGATCCGTCCCTGATACCGTTTCAAACGGACCGTCGCGCGCCGGTGGTCCCGTTTCTTCCCTGTCTCGCCCTGCCGGCGGCCTTTTCCGCTCATCCCGCATTGCGGAAACCCGACCGTTCCAAACCCCGCTCAGCCTTTTCCCGCCTGGCTTCCGGCCCTTAGAGCGCCGCTTCTAGCCTCTTGCGGTTTCCGGGTTCACCCACTATCGTTACATCAAACAATGTAACATTCAAAAATGAGCCAAATCGGAGACACCCGGATGAATGCTCGCACGTTGCCTTTCGGTCCACCCGGCCATGACGGCCTGGACGAAACCATCGACATCGCCATCATCGGCACCGGCTTCGCCGGTCTCGGGATGGCGATCCGCCTGAAACAGACGGGCGTGACCGACTTCGTCGTCCTCGAGAAGGCCGCCTCGGTCGGCGGCACGTGGCGCGACAATCATTACCCCGGGTGTGCATGCGACGTGCAATCGCACGTCTATTCGTTCTCGTTCGCGCCGAACCCGCGCTGGACGCGCATGTTCGCGCCGCAGCCGGAAATCCGCGCGTATCTCGAAGACTGCGTGCAGCGCTTCGGCGTCGGCCCGCACCTGCGGCTGAATCACGAGTTGCAGCGCGCCGAATACGACGAAGCCGCGCAACGCTGGCGCCTCACGTTCGCGAACGGCAAGCGGCTGTCCGCGCGCGTGCTGGTGTCGGGCATGGGCGGCCTGTCGCGCGCCGCGCTGCCGGCGATTCCCGGCGTCGAAACCTTCCAGGGCCGCGCGTTCCATTCGCAGCAGTGGGATCACGACTACCCGCTCGAAGGCAAGCGTGTCGCGGTGATCGGCACCGGCGCGAGCGCGATCCAGTTCGTCCCGCAGATCGCGCCGCGCGTGAAAGCACTCGCGCTGTTCCAGCGCACGCCGCCGTGGATCATGCCGAAGCCGGACCGCAACCTGACCGGCTTCGAGAAATGGCTGTTCCGCACGCTGCCGTTCACGCAGAAGATCGTGCGCAGCGGCATCTACTGGATGCTCGAATCGCGCGTGCTCGGCTTCGCGATCCATCCGTCGCTGATGAAGAACGTGCAGAAGCTCGCGCTGCGGCACATCCGCAAGCAGATTCCCGATCCGGAGTTGCGCAAGACCGTCACGCCGAACTACACGCTCGGCTGCAAGCGCGTGCTGATCTCGAACGACTATTACCCGGCGCTGTCGCGCAAGAACGTCGACGTGATCACGACCGGCATCGACCATATCGAAGCCGACGCGGTCGTGACGATCGACGGCAAGCGTCATGAAGTCGACTGCCTGATCTACGGCACCGGCTTCCAGGTCGCCGATCCGTACCCGCGCGGCGCGATCATCGGCCGCAGCGGCCTCGACATCGTCGACGCGTGGCGCGACGGCGCGCACGCGTACCTCGGCTCGACGCTGCCCGGCTATCCGAACTTCTTCATGATCGTCGGCCCGAACACCGGCCTCGGCCACAACTCGATGGTGTTCATGATCGAGTCGCAGATCGAATACATCCTCGGCGCGCTGCAGGCGATGCGCCGCGAGCGCGCGGACGCGATCGAGGTGCGCCCGCTCGTCGAGGCGCAGTTCAACAGCGACCTGCAGGGCAAGCTGAAGAAGGCGATCTGGTCGACGGGCGGCTGCAAGAGCTGGTATCTCGATCCGCGCACCGGCAAGAACACGACGCTGTGGCCAGGCTTCACGTGGCGCTTCCGCCAGGCGACCGCGCGTTTCTCGATCGCCGATTACCACGCGTATCGCGCGCCGCAACACGACACGACCGCGCGGCCCGCCGCCGCGCCGGCCGCTTCCGCTTCCACGTCCGCCGAAGCGGCCTGAGCCAGACAAGGAGCCAACGACATGAGAGATTTCGCCAACAAGGTGGCCGCGATCACGGGAGCCGGCTCGGGCATGGGCCGCGCGCTCGCGATCCAGCTCGCGCAGGCCGGCTGCCACGTGTCGCTCGCCGACAAGAACGGCGTCGGCCTCGCGGAAACCGAACGGATCGTCCGCGCGATCGCGCCGAACGTGCGCGTGTCGACGCGCGTGCTCGACGTCGGCGATCGCGACGCGATGTTCGCGTGGGCCGACGACACCGCGAAGGAGCACGGCAAGGTCAACCTGATCTTCAACAATGCGGGCGTCGCGCTGTCGAGCACGATCGAAGGGATGGAATACAGCGATCTCGAGTGGATCGTGAACATCAACTTCTGGGGCGTCGTGCACGGCACGAAGGCGTTCCTGCCGCACCTGAAGGCATCGGGCGACGGCCACGTGATCAACACGTCGAGCATCTTCGGGATCTTCGCGCAGCCGGGCATGAGCGGCTACAACGCGACCAAGTTCGCGGTACGCGGCTTCACCGAATCGCTGCGCCAGGAACTCGACATGATGAAGTGCGGCGTGTCGGCCACCTGCGTGCATCCGGGCGGCATCCGCACGAACATCGCGCAGTCGAGCCGCGTCGCGAAGAACATGGTCGGCTTCATCGTCGAGAGCGAACAGCAAGGCAAGGACAGCTTCGAGAAGTTCTTCATCACGACCGCCGACGACGCCGCGCGCACGATCCTCGCCGGCGTGCGCAAGAACAAGCGCCGCGTGCTGATCGGCCGCGACGCGAAGGGCGCGGACTGGATGGCGCGCGTGCTGCCGGCCGCGTACCAGGCGCTCGTCGTGCTCGCGACGCGCCGCGAGGCGGCGAAAGCCCGCCGTGCCGCGCGCGGCGCGCCGGCGCCGGCGCCCGCCCCGCTGCACGCGACCTACAACAATGCAGGCAATCAGGGAGGTGAACAATCATGACGACCCCGAACATGATGCCCGTGCGGCGCGACATCCGTTTCGCGCTGCCGCCCGAACGCGCGAAGGACTGGCACGTGCAGGGCGTGCCGGTCACGCACTTCATGAACGCGCTGTCGCTGCTGTTCCCGGCCGGCGAACGCTTCTTCATGGATTCGGTGCGCAACTACCGCGACCGGATCGAGGATCCCGAGTTGAAGAAGCAGGTACTCGGCTTCATCGGCCAGGAAGCGATGCACACGCGCGAGCACATCGAATACAACGACCTGCTGCAATCGTCGGGGCTGCCCGCGCACAAGCTCGACAAGCGCCTGTGGACCATCCTCGGCTGGTTCAAGAAGGTGCTGCCGCACTCGATGCAGCTGGCGATCACGATCGCGCTCGAGCACTACACGGCGATCCTCGCGAACCAGTTGCTGTCGGGCCACGAGCACCGGATCGACGGCTCGGTCGAGGGCTACCAGCAGATGTGGATGTGGCACGCGATGGAGGAAACCGAGCACAAGGCGGTGTCCTACGACGTATGGCGCACCGTGATGAAGCCGGGCCTCGGCAGCTACCTGCTGCGCACCGGCACGATGCTGACGACGACGGTGTTCTTCTGGGCCATCGTGTTCGACTTCCACGTACGCCTGATGCGCGCGCACCGTCGCGAACACGGCAAGTTCGGCGGCATGTGGCGCCTCGTGAAGTATCTGTACAGCCCGAAGCACGGCGTGTTTCCGAGCATCGCGCGCGAATGGCTCGACTACTTCCGCCCGGGTTTCCACCCGTGGGATCACGACAACCATCAGTACCTGCAGGAGCTCGACACGCTGCTCGACAACATCGACGCGACCAACGCGCGCTACGCGGCGCAAGCCGCCCCGCGCCGCGTGCCGCTGCACCCGGTGCCGCAGGCATGACGCCATGGCGCGCGCTCACGAGATGCTGACCGTCCAGTCCGGCGACGTGAAACTCGCCGTCTACGTAAGCGGGTCGCGGCGCGCGCCGCCGCTGATCCTCGTGCACGGCTATCCCGACTCGGCGGCCGTGTGGGCGCCGGTCCGCGCGCGGCTCGCGAAGCGCTACCGCGTGATCGCGTACGACGTGCGCGGCGCCGGTGCATCCGATGCGCCGCGCCGCCGGGCCGACTACACGCTCGAACGGCTCGCCGGCGACCTGAAGGCGGTGGCCGACGCGACCTGCGGCGGCCGGCCGTTCCACCTCGTCGGCCACGACTGGGGCTCGATCCAGTGCTGGGAGGCCGTGACCGACCCCGCGTTCCGCGGCCGCATCGCGTCGTACACGTCGATCTCGGGCCCGTGCCTCGATCACGTGTTCCGCGCGAAGCTGCGGCTCAAGCAGAGCCTGAAGTCGTGGTACATCGGGTTCTTCCATCTGCCGCTCGTGCCATCGCTGGTATGGCGGCTCGGCGGCGCCGCGCTGTGGCCGCGCTGGCTCCAGCTCACCGAACGCGTGCGCGCCGAGCGCGATCCCGTGCAACTGAAGAACGCGCTGAACGGGATGCAGATGTACCGCGCGAACTTCATCGCGCGGGCCCGCCAGCCGCGTGAGCGGTATGCGCAGGCGCCGGTGCAGATCCTGGTGCCGGTGCGCGACCGCTACGTGACGCCCGAGATGTCGGTCAACCTCGATCGCTGGCTCGGCGACCACGTGCGCGAGGAAATCGACGGCACGCACTGGATCGTGCTGCGCCATCCGGACCTGATCGCGTCCCGGATCGACCGCTTCGCGTCCGCGCAGGAGCGACCGGCGGCGACGAACGCCGCGGTTCAGCGCGCCGTCGGCGGCGCCGGCAGGCGTCTGAACAGCGTCTCGTAATCGACGACGAGCCCGTCGTCGTCGATGTCCATCTCGGCCGTGAAATTCCGGAAGATCCCTTCGTAGCGGTAGCGCCGGCCCGGTTCGATGCACGCGTAAGCCTGCTTGACCGGCGCGACCGTCAGGTCCGGCGTCGAGATGTACGCGACGTCGATCGGCCGCCGCTCGCCGCGCGCGAGCCCGAGGCGGCCGATCGGCAGCGAATTGGTGAACGGCGTCGCGGCGATGTCGATGTCGATGCAACCGTCGAGCGCCGGCAACGGGCGGCCCGCGCCGTCGCGCCAGTGGCCGGCGCCGTCGCCGCGCAACGCCAGCGTGCCGCCGCCCATCACCTTGAGCACCGCATAAGTCACGCGCCATTGCGCATCGCACTCGACGCGATACGCGAGCCCGTATGCGCGACCGTACCGCTGGCCGACCACCGCGCTTTCGACGACGATCGCGCCGCCGCTGCGGTCGAACGTCAGATGTTCGACCCCGTCGCCTTCGAGCGACGCCCACCGCACCTCGCGCATCGTTCCACCTCCCGGTTTCCCCATTGCGGGGCATCGTCGCACAAATCCTGACTATCCAGAATTCCCTATTCCGGTGCATGGGATTGTGTCCTATGCTCGCGGCTCGTCCTGTTCCGCCGCCATCATGCCTACCGCCCGCCCCGTCCCGCCGTCGATCGACCTGCGCATCCTGCTGCGCGGCATCGGGCAGATCGTGCTGCAGGCGCATGCGCTCACCGGCGCGCTGCTGCTCGCCGCGCTGGCGCTGACCGACCTGCGGCTCGCGTGCGCCGCGCTGGTCGGCTCGGCCGCCGCCAGCATGACGGCCGTGCTGACGGGCGCCGACCGCCGCGACGTCGAACAGGGCCTGCACGGCTTCAACGGCGCGCTGGCCGCGCTGATCGCCGTGCTGTTCGCGCCCCATCCGCTCGCCGCCGTCGCGCTGGCGCCGCTGGTCGCGATCGGCGCGGCGCTCGTGCAACGCGCGATGCGGGTGCCGCTCGCCCGCTGGCGCCAGTGCCCGTATTCGGGCCCGTGCCTGGCCGTCACCGCGCTGTGGCTGCCGTTTGTCGCATTGCAGCATGTGGACGCCGCGGCCGCCGGCCCGGTGCTGACGCTCGCGTCCGCCGCCGACGCGCTGCTGTCGGGCGTCGCCCAGACCACCTTCGCGCAAGGCGCGTGGGCCGGCGCGCTGATCGTCGCCGGCCTCGCCGTCGCATCGCGCCGCGCGGCCGCGTTCGCGCTCGGCGGCGCGGTCGTGTCGACCGTGCTGCTGGCCGCGCTGGGCGCAAGCGGCGCGCTGTTCGCCGACGGCCTGCTCGGCTTCAACGGCGCCCTCGCCGCGCTCGCGCTGATGCCGCGCGGCCCGCGTGCGGCGCTCGCGGCGGCCGCGCTCGCCGCGCTGATCCAGTGGCTCGCGATGCGCGCGGGCATCCCCGCGTTCACGGCCCCGTTCGCGCTCGCGTCATGGGTGACCGTCGCTGTCGCGCGCCGCTTTACCCTCGGAGAACCCGATGTCGTCATTCGCACACCGTCCTGATGCCGTGAAGCCCGGCGGCCCGATCTCGGACGCCGAACGCAAGCTGCGGGTCGACCTCGCCGCCGCGTACCGGCTCGTCGCGCTGAACGGCTGGGACGACCTGATCTACACGCATCTGTCCGCGACCGTTCCGGGCGAACCCGGCCACTTCCTGATCAACCCGTTCGGCCTCACGTTCGACGAGGTTCGCGCGTCGAACCTCGTGAAGATCGACCTCGCCGGCCACCGGATCGGCGACAGCGAGCACGCGGTCAACGTGACCGGCTTCGCACTGCATGCGGCCGTGCACGCGGCGCGCGCCGACGCCGTCTGCGTGATGCACCTGCACAATACGGCCGGCATCGCCGTATCGATCCAGCGCGACGGGCTGCTGCCCGCATCGCAGCACGCGTTGCGTTTTCATGGCGACCTCGCGTACCACGACTACGAAGCGCTCGCGTTCTCGCCGGCCGAAGGCGCGCGGCTGACCGCGAGCCTCGGCGCGAAATCCGCGATGCTGCTGCGCAATCACGGCACGCTGACGGTCGGCCGCACCGTCGCCGAAGCGTACGTGCTGATGGATACGCTGATCAAGGCGTGCGACATCCAGGTTCGCGCGCAGGCCGGCGGCGGGCCGCTCGTGCTGCCGGAACCGGCCGTCGCCGCGCGCACCGCCGAACAACTGCGCGACGGCGGCGCGATCGAAGGCGAACTGGAATGGCCGGCGCTGCTGCGCCGCCTCGACCGGATCGATCCGTCGTATCGCGACTGACGCCACGTCCGCACCCGACCGAATCGTTCATCGTCAATCGTTCAACCTCAACCGGAGCATTTGCCATGCCGACTTTCAATATCCAGCTGTTCGAAGGCCGCACCGTCGACCAGAAGCGCGCCTTCGTCGAAGCGATCACGCGCGTCACGTGCGAGACGCTCGGCTGCGCGCCAGGCTCGGTCGACATCATCCTGACCGACGTGAAAAAGGAGAACTGGGCGACGGCCGGCAAGCTGTGGAGCGACGAGCGCTGAGCGCCGAAGGCGGCGTCGCGCCGGCGTCGCCCGCCCTGCGCTGAACCCTGCACCGCGGCGTCCGCGACGGGCGCCGCAGGCCCGCTCCACCGCCCGCCGCCGTTGTGCGCCCGCACATCGCTTTGTCACGCAATCGGCGCATAATGCCGGACAGACGCAGCCGCCAATGGCCACCCGACGAGGAGACCGCCATGGAAGCGAAGAACGAGGAAGTCGTCGCACACCTGCTCTCCGACGTCGTCGAATTCGCGCGCGCTCGGCTGCCCGAAGCCACGTTCCGGATCGTCGAACCCTTCCTGCGTCATTACTACGATTTCGTCGATGCCGACGATCTGCAGAACCGCAGCATCGCCGACCTGTACGGCGCCGCGATGGCGCACTGGCAGACCGCCCAGAAATTCGTGCCCGGCAGCGAACGCCTGCGCGTGTATAACCCGATCCTCGAACAGCACGGCTGGCATTCCGACCACACGGTGATCGAGATCGTCAACGACGACATGCCGTTCCTCGTCGACTCGGTGACGATGGCCGTCAACCGCCTCGGGCTCGCGCTGCATTCGGCGCTGCATCCGGTGTTCCGCATCTGGCGCGGCGCCGGCGGCGGCATCGAGCGGGTCGACGCGGGCGGCGCGACGTCCGGCGACGGCCAGTCGCAGCTCGCGTCGTTCATCCATTTCGAAGTCGACCGCTGCGGCGACGCCGCATTGCTCGACACGCTGCGCGAGGACATCGCGCGCGTGCTCGGCGACGTGCGCGCGTCGGTCGAGGACTGGCCGAAGATCGTCGACATCGTGCGCGCGACCATCAAGGAGATGAAGGCGCGCGAATCGACCGCGGAGGACATCGAGGCGCGCGCGTTCCTCGAATGGATGGCCGCCGATCACTTCACGTTCCTCGGCCAGCGCGACTACGCGCTCGTATCGGACGGTACGGGCTTCGGGCTGCGCGGCATCGAGGGCTCGGGCTTCGGCATCCTGCGCGAAGCGCTGCGCACGTCCGGCGCGCCCGACGTGACGCCGCTGCCGCAGGCCGCCGCCGACATCATCACCGGCGCGTGGCCGATCTTCCTGACCAAGGCGAATTCGCGCGCGACGGTGCACCGGCCCGGCTATCTCGACTACGTCGGCGTGAAACTCGTCGGCGCCGACGGCAAGGTCGTCGGCGAGCGCCGCTTCATCGGGCTCTACACGTCGACCGCGTACATGGTGTCGACGGCCGAGATCCCGATCGTGCGCCGCAAGTGCGCGAACATCCTGCGGCGCGCGGGCTTCCTGCCGAAGGGACATCTCGGCAAATCGCTCGTGACGGTGCTCGAAACCTATCCGCGCGACGAACTGTTCCAGGCCGACGAAGACCAGCTCTACGACATCGCGCTCGGCATCCTGCGCCTGCAGGAACACCAGCGCACGCGCCTGTTCGTGCGCCGCGACCGGTTCGACCGCTTCGTGTCGTGCCTCGTGTTCGTGCCGCGCGACAAGTACAACACCGACCTGCGCCGCCGCATCGCGAAGCTGCTGGTCGACGCGTACAACGGCGTGAACGTCGAATTCACGCCGCTGCTGTCGGAATCGGCGATCGCGCGGATTCATTTCGTCGTGCATGCCGAACCCGGCACGATGCCCGACGTCGACACGCGCGAACTCGAAACGCGGCTCGTGCAGGTCACGCGCCGCTGGCAGGACGATCTCGCCGACGCGCTGCTCGACGCATTCGGCGAAGAGCAAGGCAACCGCCTGCTGCAGCGCTATGCCGAGTCGTTCCCGGCCGGCTATCGCGACGACTATCCGGCGCGCACGGCCGTGCGCGACATCGAGCTGATCGAGCGCGTGAAGGATTCGGGCCAGCTCGCGATGAACCTGTACCGGCCGATCGAGGCCGAGCCGCGCGCGTTCCGCTTCAAGGTGTATCGCGCGGGCGACCCGATCGCGCTGTCGCGCAGCCTGCCGATGCTCGAACACCTCGGCGTGCGCGTCGACGAGGAGCGGCCATACCGGATCCAGACGCAGGATGCCGCGCATGCATGGGTACACGATTTCGGCCTCGAGCTCGCCGACGATACCGAGTTCGACATCGAGCGCGTGAAAGGCCTGTTCGAGGATGCGTTCGACCGGATCTGGAGCGGCCGGATCGAGAACGACGACTTCAACCGCCTCGTGCTGCGCGCGCACCTGAGCGCCCGCGAAGTGACGATCCTGCGCGCGTATGCGAAATATCTGCGGCAGGTCGGCTCGACCTTCAGCGACGCGTATATCGAGCGCGCGCTGACCGGCAACCCGGCGATCGCGCGGCAACTCGTCGAGCTGTTCGTGCTGCGCTTCGACCCGCGGATCGGCGACACGCGCGACGTGCAGGCCGAACGGCTGCTGAAGGCGATCGAAGGCGCGCTCGACCAGGTGCCGAACCTCGACGAGGACCGCATCCTGCGCCAGTTCCTCGGCGTGATCAACGCGACCGAACGCACGAACTACTTCCTCGCCGACGCGAACGGCGAATCGAAGCCGTACCTGTCGTTCAAGTTCAACCCGGCGAAGGTGCCCGGCCTGCCCGAACCGAAGCCGATGTTCGAGATCTGGGTGTATTCGCCGCGCGTCGAGGGCGTGCACCTGCGCGGCGGGCGCGTCGCGCGCGGCGGCCTGCGCTGGTCGGATCGCCGCGAGGATTTCCGCACCGAGGTGCTCGGGCTGATGAAGGCACAGATGGTGAAGAACGTCGTGATCGTGCCGGTCGGCTCGAAAGGCGGCTTCGTCGTGAAGAACCCGCCGCCGCAGAGCGATCGCGAGGCATGGATGCGCGAAGGCATCGCGTGCTACCAGACATTCCTGCGCGGGCTGCTCGACCTGACCGACAACCTCGCCGGCACCGCGATCGTGCCGCCGCCCGACGTGGTGCGCCACGACCCCGACGATCCGTATCTCGTCGTCGCCGCCGACAAGGGCACGGCCACCTTCTCCGACTACGCGAACGCGATCTCGCACGAATACGGCTTCTGGCTCGACGACGCGTTCGCGTCCGGCGGCTCGGTCGGCTACGACCACAAGAAGATGGCGATCACCGCGCGCGGCGCGTGGGAATCGGTGAAACGGCACTTCCGCGAGATGGGCATCGACACGCAGACGACCGACTTCACCGTGGTCGGCGTCGGCGACATGTCGGGCGACGTGTTCGGCAACGGGATGCTGCTGTCGCCGCATATCCGGCTCGTCGCCGCGTTCGATCACCGGCACATTTTCCTCGACCCGAACCCCGACCCGGCGACGAGCTTCGCGGAGCGCCAGCGCATGTTCGCGCTTGAGCGCTCGAGCTGGGCCGACTACGATACGTCGGTGATTTCGGCGGGCGGCGGCGTGTATCCGCGCACCGCGAAGACGATCCCGCTGTCGCCGGCGGTACAGGCCGCGCTCGGCATCGACGCGCACGCGCTGCCGCCGACCGAATTGATCCGCGCGATCCTGCAGGCGCCGGTCGACCTGCTGTACAACGGCGGCATCGGCACCTACGTGAAGGCGGCGCGCGAAACCCACGCGCAGGTCGGCGACCGCGCGAACGACGCGGTGCGCGTGAACGGCGCGGACCTGCGCTGCAAGGTCGTCGGCGAAGGCGGCAATCTCGGCTGCACGCAGTTCGGCCGCATCGAGTTCGCGCAGCGCGGCGGCCGCATCAACACCGATGCGATCGACAACTCGGCCGGCGTCGATTGTTCGGATCACGAAGTCAACATCAAGATCCTGCTCGGGCTCGTCGTGTCCGACGGCGAGATGACCGAGAAGCAGCGCAACGCACTGCTCGCCGAGATGACCGACGAAGTCGGACTGCTGGTGCTGCGCGACAACTACTACCAGACGCAGGCGCTGTCGATCGCGGGCCGCTATGCGGTCGAGCTGCTCGACGCCGAGGCGCGCCTGATGCGCTGGCTCGAACGCGCGGGCCGCCTGAATCGCGTGATCGAATTCCTGCCGACCGACGACGAAGTCGCCGAGCGGCAGGCCGCGAAGCTCGGCCTCACGTCGCCGGAGCGCGCGGTGCTGCTCGCGTACAGCAAGATGTGGCTCTACGATGCGCTGCTCGAGTCCGACGTGCCCGAGGATCCGCTGGTGGCCGCGATGCTCGTCGACTACTTCCCGAAGCCGCTGCAACAGCGCTTCAGCGAGCCGATGCGCCGCCATCCGCTGCGCCGCGAGATTCTCGCGACGCATCTGACCAACGCGCTCGTGAACCGTGTCGGCTGCGCATTCGTGCACCGGCTGATGGAGGAAACCGACGCGAAGCCGGGCGACATCGTCCGCGCGTGCATCATGGCGCGCGACGTGTTCGATCTCGATGCGGTATGGCGCGACATCGACGCGCTCGACAACCGCGTCGCCGACGACGTGCAGGCGCGCATGTTCGTCGACGTCGCGCGGCTGCTGGAGCGCGCGGCGCTGTGGTTCCTGCGGCATCTGCAGTCGGGCGCGGTGGCCGACGGCGGCGTCGCCGAGCTGATCGCGCGCTGTCGCGACGCGGCGGCGCGGCTCGCCCCGCAACTGCCGTCGCTGCTGCCGGCCGACGATCTCGATGCGTTGTCCGAGCGGCAGCGCGTGCTGGTCGACGCCGGCGTCGACAGCGCGCTCGCGGTACGCGTCGCGAGCGGCGACATCTCGGCCGCGCTGCTCGACATCGCCGAAGTGGCGGCGACCTGCAACCGCAGCCTCGAACTCGTCGCCGGTGTCTATTTCTCGCTCGGCACGCTGCTCAATTACGGGTGGATCGGCGAACGCGCGGCGAACCTGCCGACGCCGACGCACTGGGACATGCTCGCGCGCGCCGCCGCACTCGCGGAGGTCGCGCGGCTCAAGCGCACGCTCGCGACGAGCGCGCTCGCGGAGTCGCCGGATTCGACCACGCCGGAGACGATCGTCGGCGCGTGGCGCGCGCGCCGCGAAGCCGCGCTGGTGCGCTACGAGCACCTGCTCGCGGATCTGCGCGCGTCCGGCGGCGCGAGCCTCGCGGTGCTGCTCGTGGTCGTGCGGGAGATGGCCGTGCTCGAACGCGCGTGACGAGTGTGACGGACGCGACGGGTCAGACCGTCGCGACCAGCAGCTCTTCCGCGCGGTTCGGCGGCCGCAGGCCGTCGGTGCGCTCGGCGAAGTAACGGCGCGTCAGCTCGGCGGCCGACACGTGTTCGGCCTTCGCGAAGCCGGCCTCCCGTGCGAGCGCCTGGATCTGGTCCGGCATGAAGAAGCTGATGAACGGCGTGCCGCTCGCCCGCGCGCCCTTCGCGGCCATTTCCATCCCCGGGCGCACGTCCGGATCCGCGTTCTCCAGCGGCAGCAGGAACGTCATCGCGAACGTCGAGCCCGGCGCGAGCGACGCGACTTCGCGCAGCGCGGCCGCATTCGCTTCGCGCGTCAGGTACATGCTGACGCCGGTGGATACGACGACCGCCGGCTTGCCGGCATCGAAGCCCGCACCGACGAGCGCGTCGCGCCACGACTGCTTCGCCTCGAAATCCACCGGCACGAAGCGCAGCCAGTCGGGCACGCCGAAGCCGAGCTCGACCAGGCGGCGCTGCTTCCAGCGCTGCGGCGCCGGCTGGTCGACTTCGAACACGGTCACGCGCGACGCCATGTCCGGCCGACGCTGCACGAAGCTGTCGAGCCCCGCGCCGAGGATCACGTACTGGCGCACGCCGCGCGCGGCCTGCTCCGCCACGAGAT
The DNA here is from genome assembly GCF_029522185.1 of Burkholderia sp. IO2. Classification (NCBI taxonomy): domain Bacteria; kingdom Pseudomonadati; phylum Pseudomonadota; class Betaproteobacteria; order Burkholderiales; family Burkholderiaceae; genus Burkholderia; species Burkholderia sp. IO2. The sequence continues at coordinate 51,915 of NZ_JAKWFH010000010.1, forward strand.
CCTCGATGAAGCGCGCCCGCGCGACGATCGACGCGCGAAACGGCCGCGTGAACTGCGGATCCATGTCGCCGCGCTGCTGCCAGCCGGGTGCCGGCGCGAGCAATTGCAACCCGATTTCGTCCGTGAGCACATGCGGCGGCGCGTCGAGCTCGACGTGCAGCGCGCGCCACAGCGCGACGCGCGCGGCCGTGCTGTCGGGCGCGTCGTCTTCGCGGATAGCCGTCATGTCGACCTCACGCGCCCTGCTTGCCCGGCGCCTGCAGGCGCCACACCCGGCCGTCCGGATCGCGCACCGTCATGTCGCGCGTGCCCCAGTGCGTGTCCTCGAACGGCGTGACGACCTCGACGATCGGCTGCGGCTGCACCGCCTGCTCGTCGGCCACCTTGAGCACGACCTGCATGTCGGGCGTTTCGCTCGGCGGCACTTCGGCGATGAACAGGAACGGACCGTCGCCGCTGCGCAACTGGCCCGAATTGTGGTCGGTTTCGAACTCCAGCCTGAAGCCCAGCGCCTGAAAGAACTTCGCCGACTTGCCCCAGTTGTGGGTGGTCAGATACACGGCTTCGATCCGCTCGGATGACATGTCACTCCTCCTTGTTGGACGGTTCCGCGCCGGACGGCGGCGCGGCCAGGTACGCGCGCAACGCGTCGGCCACCAGCGCGGACAGCGATTGCTCCGTTTCGATGGCGCGATGCTTGACCTGCCGGATCAGGCCGAGCGGCAGGTACACGTTGAATTGCTTCACTTCTTCGTCGGTCATGGGTGCTAGTATGCTAGCAATCTAGCAAAAGTCAACTGAGGGTGATCGCGGGATGGTCGCGGCCCGCGTGCGGGCCGCCGTCGGATGTCGGGTGTTCGCGTTACCGCGCGGGGCGCGCCGCGAGTCGCGCGAACAGCGCGTCGAGATCGAACCCCGCCGTATTGATGCCGATCGTGTCGCGCAGGCACGCGGCCCAGTCGGCAGCATTGTCGAACGTGACCGTGCGCCCGGCCCCCGCCGCGTCGCGCAACGTCAGCGCGGTGTTGAGCAGCGCCGCGCGGCCGTCCGGCAGCACGCGGCACGCGATCAGGTCGTTCACGAAGATCGATTCGGGATAGGTCGACGTGAACCAGTTCGCGGCGTCGTAATCGATCCATTCGGCCGGCTTCAGCGAGAAGCGGTAGGTCGTCTGCCAGCCGTCGGGGATTTCGAACTGCATGTCGAATTCGCCGTCGACCGGCGCGTCGATCACGCGAAACGCGCCGTGCGGCGTCAGTTGCCGCTCGCCCGGCACGAAGCGCAGCGGCGCGGTCAGCGTCGCGCTGCCGAAGCCGATGTCCGCGAGCCACGCGGCCCCGTCGAGGTCGATGCGCAGCAACATGTGCGTCTGCGCGGTGACGATCTCGGGCGGCCGCATCCAGCGCACGCGCGCGATCAGCGGCGTGACGCGAAAACCGATCGTCGTGAGCGCGGTGTAGAACAGCTTGTTGAGTTCGAAGCAGTAGCCGCCGCGGCGGCGTTCGACCACCTTGTCGACGATCGCGGGCAGGTCGAGCGCGACGCGCGCGCCGGTCAGCGGATTGAGGTTTTCGAACGGAATCGCCTGCGGATGCAGCAGATGCAGCCGGCGCAGCACGTCCAGCGTCGGCGCGGCCGGGCCGTCGTAGCCGATGCGGGAGAAATAGCGCGAGAGGTCGAACGAGTCAGTCATGAACCGGCACCGATAAAAGGGACCCGCCACGATAGCATCGCGCGCAATCCCCATGTTGTGCGGGGCGATTGTTCGTGGTCGACGCGCGCGATGCGGGCCGCGCATCGCGCGCACATCCGCGCCACGTTGACGTTACGGCAGCAGCTTCAGCGCGGACGACGCGACCGACGGCACCGAAATGCCCTGGCTCGTCGCGAACTGGACGGCCTGGCCGAGCGTCGCGGCCAGCGACTGCAACTGGCCCGGCGCGCTTTGCGCGATATACGACGCGGCCTGCATGTTCTGCGGATTCAGGCCCGACTGCAGCAACGACGCGGCGCTCGTCGAACCGAGATTGCCGAGCCCCGACTGCAGTTGCGAATACTGCGTGAGCCCCTGCCCGAGCGACGCGAGCCCGTTGCTGAACGCCTGCTTGTCGATCGGGCCGTGCGTGGCGCCGCCGCTCGCGAACGCCTGGCCGAGCGCCTGCGACACCGATTGCTGCGCGCCGCCCATCTGCGACAGCGTGGCCGGCGACAGTGCATCGGCACCGGACAACTGACTCGCGGCCTGCTGCGCCTGCCCGGCCGCCCCCGTCAGACCCATCGCCGATGCGAGCGACGACTGGCCGTTCAGCACCTGCTGGTTCGCCCCGACATAGGCCTGCAGCAATTGCGCGACACCGCCCTGCGCAGGCGCCGCCTGCTGCTGCCCGCCGCCGAGCAGCGACGCGCCGAGCGACTGCAGGTCGAGCTGCGCGTGCGCGGCGCCGCTCACCAGGATGCCGAACGCGATGCCTGCCGAGGCCAGATGCCGGCCCGTCGCGCGAATGTGCTTCATGTGTGTTCCTCGTGCCCGAATTGTCGAGGCGATATTGTCGAAGCGCGTCGCGCGCCGCCGCAACGACTGAAACACATCGAAACGAAATCCGGCGGCGGCGCCGCTTGCAATTCGGCGACCGACGGGCCCCGTCACGCAGATTCGCGCGCGTTTGCCGAGCGATGTCGTGCGCGCATCCCGATTCGTTCTCCGGCTGCATCAATGGCGGATGTCGGGTCCGGCGGGCGCCCGCGAACGTCGCGTCGAGCGATGCAAAACGAAACGGGCAGCTCGTCGCCGCCCGCTCCGTCACCCCGGCAACTGGCTACCGGCTACCGGTTGCCCGCCTGCCGCGGCATCACGCGGCCATCCACGCCGGCACGCGCCGGGCCACCCAGTCGGCCGCCCGCTCGTAGCCGCGCGCAAGCTGCAGCACGGCGAGATCGGCGCGCGGACGCCCGATCAGTTGCATCCCCATTGGCAACCCCGCGTCGTTGAAGCCGACCGGCACGTTGATCACCGGGCAGCCGGCCAGCGTCCACGGCACGACCGTTTCCATCCAGCGGTGGTAGGTGTCCATCGCGCGGCCCGCGATCTCCTTCGGCCAGCGCTGGTCGACGTCGAACGGGAACACCTGCGCGGTCGGCGCCGCGATGAAGTCGTAGCGATCGAAGAAGCTCAGCACTGCCTGATGCCACGCGGTCCGTTCGACGCTCGCATCGAACACCGCCGCGCCCTGCAGCGCGAGCAGCCCTTCGACCTCGTAGATCGCCTCGGGCTTCAGCAGCGCACGGCGCGCCGGGTCGCGATAGTGCGCGAGCAGCCCGCCGCCCGACAGCAGGTGCCGGTGCGCGAGCCACAGACGCCAGATCCGGTCGGGTGCGAACGCCGGCAGCGCGGCATCGACGTCGCAGCCGATCTCGCGCAGCGTCGCCAGCCCGTGCTCGCACTGCGCGAGCACGCCGGCCTCGGTCGCGAGATAACCGTTCCAGTCGCCGACCCACGCGATGCGCTTGCCGCGCAGGTCCGCGTCGAGCGGCTGCGCGAACACCGCCGGATCGTCCGCGAGCGACAGCGGATCGTTGCGGTCGTAGCCGGCCTGGATCGCGAGCAGTTGCGCGACGTCGCCGACGGTGCGCCCCATCGGCCCTTCGATGCCGAGCTGCTGCATGAACACGTCGACGCCCGGCCAGCGCGGCACGCGGCCCTGCGACGGGCGAAAGCCGTAGATGTTGCAGAACGCGGCCGGGTTGCGCAGCGACCCGCCGAAATCGCTGCCGTCCGCCACCGGCAGCATCCGCGACGCGAGCGCCGCCGCCGTGCCGCCGCTGCTGCCGCCCGCGCTCTTCGTCAGGTCGTACGGGTTGCGCGTCGCGCCGTAGACTTCGTTGAACGTATGCGAACCGAGCCCGAACTCGGGCGTATTGGTCTTGCCGATGAAGATCGCGCCGGCCGCGCGCATCCGCGCGACGCCGACGGAATCGGCCTGCGGTACGTTCTCGCGGAAGATCGGCGAGCCGTAGGTCGTGCGCAGCCCCTTCGTCATCGCCAGATCCTTCGGCGCCTGCGGCATCCCGTGCAGCCAGCCGCGATACTCGCCGCGCGCCAGCTCCGCGTCCTTTTCCGCGGCTTCCGCCAGCAGCGCATCGCGATCGCGCAGCGCGACGATCGCGTTGATCGCGCCGTTCACGCGCTCGATGTGATCGAGATACGCACGCATCGTCTCGACGCACGACACCGCCTTGCTGCGGATCGCCGACGCGAGCTCGCCGGCCGACAGGCGTACGACCGGATCGACGGAAATGGAAGCGGGAGCGAGAAACTGCGGGGCGCCGTGCGGCATGCGGGGTCTCCTGGGAAGCGGTAGCGGATGGCGCGCCGCCGGGCGGCGGCCGACGCTCTACTCTACGCGACGCGCCCCGGGCGACCTCCGATATTTTGCGGCGCAATTCATTGCGGATCCGACTGAATCGCGCTCGCGCGAACGGCCGGCGACGACCGGGCGGAACGGGCGACGCCGCTCGCTGCCGTTTATGCGCATAAACTTAAATTTCTTATATTTTTAATCGGTGCGTCACGGGACCGCGCGCGTTAACGACATTTTTATGCGGCCGGCCGATCTCTTTAGATCGCTTCGTGCGGCCGCACGCTACGCTGGAAGCACTTCGTTTCCGGGTTCATCGTCCATGCTCAAGCTGCTGGTTCCGGTCGGTCATTCACCGCGCTCGCTTCAGGCCGTCCGGCACGCGACGTTTCTGTATCGCGAGCGCTGCGCATCGGAGGTCGTGCTGATCAACGTGCAGGCGCCGCTGGAATCGACGCGGCTCGAGGCCTATCACCCGCTGTCGCGGTTGCGCGCGATCGAGACGCAATTCGCGACCGACGATCTCGCGATGGCCGAGCGGATCCTGCGCGATGCGGACGTGAAGTTCAGCGTCGTGATGAAGGTCGGGCCGGTGGCCGACACGATCGCGGCCACGGCGGCCGAGACCGGGTGCGACGAGATCGTCGTGGCCGGGCCGCGACGCGATCCGCTGCACGCGTTGATGTCGGTGTTTCGGCGCAGCGTGATGGCGCGGCTGGTGCGGATTTCGAATGTGCCGGTGACGGCGGTGCAATGACGGAAACGGCGCGTCATGCGTGCGCATCGTGCGCACGCTGTCGCGCGGCGCTCAATCGATGACCTTGCGCCAGAACACGAAATAGGCGGCCGCCGAAGACGCCAGCAGCAGGATGGCCCACATCGGGGCAAGACTGATCAGGACGGAAGAGACGTTCAACATTTTGGTTTCCTCACTATTTAGACAGCGATATTCGACACCTGCGTGCTTGCCGGACCCGATGCGTCGACCCCGCATCGCATGCCGTCAAATCATGCATTCATGCTATCGCTTCGAACGGCCGTGCGACCGCCGCCGCCCGCCCGCACCCTGACATTCGTCAAACTCCCGCGCATTGGCCGCTCGTCGGACGGCGACCGAAAAACGGGACAGGATCGTCCGCTCCGCCAGCGCTTTCAGCAGACGTTTACCGGGGGAAGCCCCAAGTGCTTCGTCGAACGTGTCCGCGTTACGCTTGAGCGACGAGGAGACGAACCATGAGACGAGCCGTACATATCGCCGTTTTTGCACTGCTGGCCTATCTCATCGGCGATCGCGCGATCCTGCACGCGCAGGGCCGCGACGCCAGCCCGCTCGCGTGCGAGCAAGGCGCCGCGCAGGTCAAGGCCGACGCGCTCGGTCGCGGCTTCGGCGAAGCCGCCGCCGGTAGCCAGAGTGAGGCGTTCATGTCGGGCTGCCTGGTGACGGGACGCAGCGATCAGGACGTCGCGATGGCGGCCCGCTGACGCGCCGCATCCGGCGACGAGCCGGCCGCGCCCGAAGTCGCGGGCGCCGGTTCGCGCTGCCTGCCCCACTGTCCCGATACGGACGTTGCCGTCCGCCATCCCTGCCCCGTTACGCCCCGACATGACCGATCCGAACACCGCGTTGATCCAGCGCTTCTACACGGCCTTCCAGCAGCGCGACATCGACACGATGCTCGCGTGCTATGCCGACGACATCGTGTTCAGCGATCCCGCGTTCGGCGAGCTGCGTGGCGAGCTCGCACGCGACATGTGGCGGATGCTGGTCGCGCGGGCGCAGGAATTCTCGCTGACGTTCGGCGAAGTCGCCGCGGACGACCAGGCCGGGCGCGCGAAATGGCGCGCGGACTACCGGTTCGCCGCGACCGGACGGAGGGTGGTCAACCGGATCGACGCGCGTTTCCGGTTTCGCGACGGACGCATCGTCGAGCATCGCGACCATTTCGACCTGTGGCGCTGGGCGCGTCAGGCGCTCGGGATGAAGGGCGCGCTGCTCGGCTGGACGCCTTTCATGCAGCGCGCGATCCGCGCGCAGGCACGGAAAAATCTCGACGCGTATCGCGCCAAGCGGAAATAGGCCACGCCCCGCGGCCGCTTCGCTACGGCTTCATCGTCGCGTTGATCAGGTCGTAGGCCATGTCCGGCACCACGCCGTCCGGGTTCGACAGGCCGTTCTGGCGATACCAGCTTTCATCGGCCTCCGGATGCGGGCCGGCAAGGCCGACGCGTCCTTTGCCGTAGCGGTACGTGGCGGCGGCGATGTCCTTGTTCGGGTAGATCGCCAGCACGATCCCGCCGGAGCCGATCGGCGCGACCGGGAGCCTCGCGCCGTCCTGATAATAGATCCAGCGCTTTTTCCCGCGCCAGACGACCGGCGTCACCGTGTCCGCGATGCCGTGAAGCGTCGAGCCCGGCCGGTCGACCTCGGAGTCGATATCGCCGGCAACCAGCCCGAACCCCTGCGCGCCGGCCAGGTAGGCGCCCATGCAGAGCCCCAGGTATCGGCCGCCGTTCGCCACGTAATGCCGCACGGCCCTGATCGCAGGCCGACCGATGCTGGCGGCCGCGCCGGGAATGTCCTGCCCGCCGCCGGGCTGCACATAGAGCGCCGCACCGGCCAGCGCCGCGGGCGTGATCTTGAGCCGTTCCGCCGGCCCCACGTAGATCACCCGGAACCGGTAGTCCGATTCCCGCAGGCGTCTGGCGATGGTTTCGGGGCACCCGTCGCAGGCGGCAGGCCCGCGATAGACCAGCGCGACCGGCCGGCTCGCCGCGTCGCGCGCTTCGTCGCCGGGCGCGGCCGCGTGAACGGCCGGCGACGCGACGAGCGTCGCCATCAGGAAAATCGCGTCTCTGGAGCGCATGTCGTGGATCGCCGGAGTCAAGGAAATCGCCGCCGCCCGGGTCGAATCGACAGGGGCGCGACGACTTCCGCCTCCAGTTCCGAAACCCGATTGCAAGCTGCGTGACGGCAAGCGTAGCGGCCCGAACGCGCCCGGTGTGTACCGTTTCCTGCGGGCTTGTGCAGATATGTGCGGCACCGGCGGCCTGAGCCGACACCCTGCACTCGCCCGCCCGACCGCGCCCGACAAGGCCGCCTCCCGCCATGCAACCCCGCCTTCCGTGTTTCGCATTGCCAACTCTTATATAAGACATAAGACATTTGACGTTGCACACCATTGAGATTAGAATCCCGCTCAAAGCAGTGCCTGGAATAGCCCCGGAGTGCCGGCAAGGCCTTCCCCTCAAACGCAATATCAGCAGGTCTCCCCATGCTTGAAAACTTTCGTGCTCACGTGGCCGCCCGCGCCGCGCTCGGTATTCCTCCCCTGCCGCTGACGGCTCAGCAGACCGCCGAACTGGTCGAATTGCTGACGAACCCGCCCGCCGGCGAAGAGCAGACGCTGCTCGAGCTGATCACCCATCGCGTGCCCGCCGGCGTCGACGAAGCCGCCCGCGTGAAGGCCGGCTTCCTGGCCGCCGTGGCCAAGGGCGAGACCGCCTGCCCGCTGATCTCGCGTGCGCACGCGACCGAGCTGCTCGGCACGATGCTCGGCGGCTACAACATCCAGCCGCTGATCGAGCTGCTGTCCGACGAGGCCGTCGCCGCGGTCGCCGCCGACGCGCTGAAGAAAACCCTGCTGATGTTCGACCAGTTCCACGACGTGAAGGAACTCGCCGACAAGGGCAACGCGCACGCGAAAGCGGTGCTGCAGAGCTGGGCCGATGCCGAATGGTTCACGAGCCGTCCGGAAGTGCCGGAAAGCCTGACCATCACCGTATTCAAGGTCACGGGCGAAACCAACACCGACGACCTGTCGCCGGCGCCGGACGCCACCACCCGCCCGGACATCCCGATGCACGCGCTCGCGATGCTGAAGAACGCGCGCCCGGGCATCACGCCGGAAGAAGACGGCAAGCGCGGCCCGGTCAAGTTCATCGAATCGCTGAAGGAAAAGGGCCACCTGGTCGCCTACGTCGGCGACGTGGTCGGCACCGGCTCCTCGCGCAAGTCGGCCACCAACTCGGTGCTGTGGTTCACCGGCGAAGACATTCCGTTCGTCCCGAACAAGCGCTTCGGCGGCGTGTGCCTCGGCGGCAAGATCGCCCCGATCTTCTACAACACGATGGAAGACGCCGGCGCGCTGCCGATCGAGCTCGACGTGTCGCAGATGGAAATGGGCGACGTGGTCGAACTGCGCCCGTACGAAGGCAAGGCGCTGAAGGACGGCAAGGTCATCGCCGAATTCCAGGTCAAGTCCGACGTGCTGTTCGACGAAGTGCGCGCCGGCGGCCGCATTCCGCTGATCATCGGCCGCGGCCTGACCGCGAAGGCGCGCGAAGCGCTCGGTCTCGCGCCGTCGACGCTGTTCCGCCTGCCGCACCAGCCGGCCGACAGCGGCAAGGGCTTCTCGCTCGCGCAGAAGATGGTCGGCCGCGCGTGCGGTCTGCCGGAAGGCCAGGGCGTGCGCCCGGGCACGTACTGCGAACCGAAGATGACCTCGGTCGGCTCGCAGGACACCACGGGCCCGATGACCCGCGACGAACTGAAGGACCTCGCGTGCCTCGGCTTCTCGGCCGATCTCGTGATGCAGTCGTTCTGCCACACCGCCGCGTATCCGAAGCCGGTCGACGTGAAGACGCACCAGACGCTGCCGAACTTCATCAGCACGCGCGGCGGCATCGCGCTGCGCCCGGGCGACGGCGTGATCCACTCGTGGCTGAACCGCATGCTGCTGCCCGACACCGTCGGCACCGGCGGCGATTCGCACACGCGCTTCCCGATCGGCATCAGCTTCCCCGCAGGTTCGGGCCTGGTCGCGTTCGCGGCCGCTACCGGCACGATGCCGCTGGACATGCCGGAATCGGTGCTGGTCCGCTTCAAGGGCAAGATGCAGCCGGGCGTCACGCTGCGCGACCTCGTCAACGCGATTCCGCTGTACGCGATCAAGCAAGGCATGCTGACGGTCGCCAAGCAGGGCAAGAAGAACATCTTCTCGGGCCGCATTCTCGAAATCGAAGGCCTGCCCGACCTGAAGGTCGAGCAAGCGTTCGAGCTGTCGGATGCGTCCGCCGAGCGTTCGGCTGCCGGTTGCACGGTGCGCCTGAACAAGGAACCGATCATCGAGTACCTGAACAGCAACATCACGCTGCTCAAGTGGATGATCGCGCAGGGCTACCAGGATCCGCGCAGCCTGCAGCGCCGCATCGCGGCGATGGAACAGTGGCTGGCCGATCCGCAACTGCTGTCGCCGGATGCCGACGCCGAATACGCGGCCGTCATCGAGATCGACCTCGCCGACATCCATGAGCCGATCGTCGCCTGCCCGAACGACCCGGACGACGTGAAGACGCTGTCCGACGTCGCCGGTGCGAAGATCGACGAAGTGTTCATCGGCTCGTGCATGACCAACATCGGTCACTTCCGCGCCGCGTCGAAGCTGCTCGAAGGCAAGCGCGACATTCCGGTCAAGCTGTGGGTCGCGCCGCCGACCAAGATGGACCAGAAGCAACTGACCGAAGAAGGCCACTACGGTGTGTTCGGCACGGCCGGCGCCCGCACCGAAATGCCGGGCTGCTCGCTGTGCATGGGCAACCAGGCACAGGTGCGCGAAGGCGCGACGGTCATGTCGACGTCGACCCGCAACTTCCCGAACCGCCTCGGCAAGAACACGAACGTGTACCTCGGCTCGGCGGAACTGGCGGCGATCTGCTCGCGTCTGGGCAAGATCCCGACCAAGGAAGAGTACATGGCCGACATGGGCGTGCTCACCGCCAACGGCGACAAGATCTACCAGTACATGAACTTCGACCAGATCGAAGACTTCAAGGAAGTGGCCGACACCGTGCAGATGTAAGCACGCAGTCGGGCTGCGACGGGAAGTCGACGTCGCAGCGCACCGAAAGGCGCCGCGGGCCGAATGGCCGCGGCGCTTTTTTTATGCGTCGGCGAACGGACGCGCCCGCGCGGTCAGTCGAGCAGCGCGTGCAGCCGCTCGACCACGTCGAACGGCAGGCCTTCGTCATAGCCGTCCGCTTCGTCGAGATCGACGTACTCGCGGCCGTCGGTCGGCTGCAGCATCAGTGCCGGCACGGGCCGCACGACCGGTACGTCCGGATAATCGTTCGGCCCCGCGCCATCGAAGTCGTGCGGATCGAACCAGATTCCGTGATCGGCGTAATAGCCTTCCGCGTAACGTTGCTCGATCTCGCGCAGCAACCGGAACGTATCCCGTTGATACGACGCGGCGTTTTCGTCCGCATACTGCACGAACCACGCGGCGCCGAGATTCCAGTAGATCAGCAACGCGGTCGCGCGATCGACGTTGCGGTTGTCCAGCAGCCAGCGCAACGCGCGGCCGTTGCCGTCGTAATTGGAGCGTGCGGCGAACCGGTGCCACTGCTCGGGCGTCGCGCCTTCGAGCCAGGTCCGGACGATGTCCCACATTTTCTGTTCGATTTCGGTGTCGTCCATGGAGTGCGTCTTGCGGAATGAGCGGTAACGGGAAGTGCTTCGATGACCGGCGATTCTAGCGCCGCTTCGCGATACTCATGCGGCGTCGCCGCCCGGCTCGCGACGGATCACCAGTTCGTTGAAGCCGGTGCCCGCATCGGGCTCGCCCGAGAAGCGATGCGCGGGCAGCAGCGCGAGCAGGATCTCGGCCGTCGTGCGCACCACGCAACCACTCGCGACATGGCCGCCGGTCACGCGGCCGTCCGCATCCGAGACCGACATGTGCAGATGCGCGCCGTCCGGCGACACCGAGCCGGCCAGCGTCAGGATTTCGAGGTCGCCGCGCAGCGCGGTCGGCTGGTCGACGCCGGCGAAGCGCAACTGCGCGACGCTCAGGCTGCCGATGCCCTGGATCACGAAGGCCGCGTGCGAGTCGTGGCGATGCAACGCGGCTTCGATGGCGCCGCGCAGATCGTCGCCGGGGGAAAGACGCAATGGACGGGCTTGCATGGTCGAGAACCTGTGGGTCGATCGTGGTATCGATCAAGCGTACGTTCGCCGCGTGAATCCGGCAAGTCATCCGCTCGCGATACTCCCCGCGCGTCGGCGTCTTCCCGGCGTCGTTTCATCCGCTATCGTTCGGCTCTGCGCCTCCTGCGCATACGGACCCCTGCCGCCTGGTTTCGCACCAGCCGCAGCGCATCGGTTCGTTTCCGTACGAACGCACATGCGTCCGTATGAAAACCGACCCTAACGTATGCAAGAATCGGTTCCTCGAGGCAATCCCTGCTTTATCGCCCTCTTTCACCGAACGCCCCGTCGAATGCCCAAATGCCAGAATACGTATGAGCGGTTCCACACCCCAAGCGACGACATCGCCGCGCGGGAAGTCGCGGCGATGAGCGATGAGGAGCGTGCGCGCGCCAAGTCGGTGGGGAGCGTGCATGTCCGAAGCTGGCTCGCCATTCTGATGATGCCGGTCGCAGTCGGGCCTGCGATCCCGATGCTCGCGTATTTGCTGGGTATGCTTGCATACCGCGGAACGGTCGATCCGGCCTTCGATATGGATCGTGCGGTTGGCGAAACAGCCGTCACCGTCATATGGGTCACGGCGCTCTTCATCGCAGCGTGGATCGGCGTGAACTGGTGCGTCGCGACGTACGGCACCCGACAGCGGTACTGGCGTGAAATGCCGTCCAACGGGCATGTCGAATTGGAGCGCCAGACGCTATGCTCGGCAATCGTCGTGTGGTCGGACGACTACGATCCGGAACCCCTCTACGTCGAGGAATGGATCGACGGCAAGCTCAAATCCAGCATGACCCGAGTCAGGCAGTGGATCCTGGCCCGAACGTCCGCCGGTCATTGGCTGGTGCTGGATCATCGAATTGCGGCAGACGGTCGGGGCGCGCCGCCAACGTTCCCCTCGGAGACGAAACGATTGATCCCGCGGCGAGAATTGGCAATAGCATTTGCGCCACGCACCCATATCCGCATCGGATTGAGATGGAGTGGACCAGCGGCGCCATTGACCGTGACGTCCTACCTGCTGTCTCACGCCGAATGTGAGCGCCTGGCTGCGGCGGCTCATCACTATGCTTTTTTTCCGCCGGATCAATATGGCGTCGTCGGTCCCGCCGATGCAGACTGGGTCGGGGAACTCGCCGCCAAGGCACTGGAGCGCGAAGTGCCTGTCGACGTGGCGGCCGGGCGAGCGTTGACGTGATCGTCGCGGGTCGTTTCTACGACGACTGCGGCCGCCACCACGCGAAGGCGGCCGGCGAACAGTCTGGAAAGTACGCCAATTGGCGGCGACTGCATAATGACGGGGTTCAGCTCAAGGTCTTGTGCATGGTTTTCCGCCGCCCCAACCCGAATTCCTTTCGATGACACCGATTCCGAACCGACGATCCCGCCTGCGCGGCGGCCTGCTTGGCCTGCTGATCGGCGACGCGCTCGGCGTGCCGTACGAATTCCACGACGCCGCGTCGATTCCGCCTCCCGCCGCGATCGACATGACACCGCCGCCGGGCTTCGCGCGCGCGCACGACGGCGTGCCGCCCGGCACCTGGAGCGACGACGGTGCGCAGGCGCTCGCGCTGCTCGACGCGCTGCTGCGCGAGCACGCCCTGAATCTCGACACGTTCGCCGGCAACCTGCTGGACTGGTTTCATCGCGGCGCGTTCACGCCGGACGGCCGCGTATTCGACGTCGGCCTGCAGACGCAGCGTGCGTTCCACGCGCTGGCGGCCGGCGCCGCGCCCGCGGCAGCCGGGCCCGGCGACGAGCGCGACAACGGCAACGGCTCGCTGATGCGCTGCTTTCCCGTCGTGATGGTCGCGGCGTCGCGCGACGACGCGATCCGGCTCGCGCGCAAGCAGAGCGTCGTCACGCACGGCCACGTGCGTTCGCAGCTTTGCTGCGCGCTCTATTGCCTGACGGCGCTGGGCATCGTCGACGGCCAGTCGGCTCCCGACGCGGTGCGCACGGCCGAGGACGAACTGCTCGCGCGCCACGAAGGCACGGCCGATGAAATCGAACTGAAGATCGTGCTCGACGGCCGCTTCGACGCACCGCAAGGATCGGGCTATGTGGTCGACAGCTTCTGGTCGGCGATCCATTGCCTGCTGTCGACGGACAGCTACGAGGATTGCGTGAAGCGCGCGATCGCGCTCGGCAACGACACGGATACGACCGCGGCAATCGCCGGCAGCCTCGCCGGCGTGGTGTACGGCGAACGGGCGTTGCCCGCTCGATGGGTTGCGACGCTGCGCGGAAAAGACAAGGTCGAGGGCTGGCTCGCGAAGCCTGTGAATACCGCTGCCGATCGCCCCTGAATCGAAGATGGCGGGCCGATCCGGGCCGCCCCGAACAACCGCATCAACCTGAGAGGATGCTCCGATGCTACGTGCCATCAATCCCCCCGGCGCCACGATTCCCGGCATTTCGCAAGCGATACTCGTCGAAGGTGGTCAACCGCTGTATTTGTCCGGCCATGTTCCGTTCGATGCCGAGGGCGCGGTTGTCGGCGCCGATCATGCAACGCAGCTCGATCAGGTGTTCAGGAACATCGCCGATACGCTTCGCACCGCGGGTGTCGGCTTCGAATCCGTCGCGCGTCTGACGATCTATGTCCGCGATTTCGATTCGAGCCTGTTGCCGCAGATTCGCGAGGTGCGCGACCGCTGGGTCAACACCGCGTGCCCGCCCGCAAGCGCGCTCGTCGGCGTGGCATCGTTGTTCCGCCCGGAGGTACTGGTCGAAGTGGACGCGTTCGCGATCGTTCCTGCCGCGAAATAACCGGCCGCCGCATCAGCCTCGGCCGCGATCGCTCGCCAGCAACCCGTACAGCGCACTGTCCGACACTTCGTCGCCGACGATCCAGCGTTCGCGCAGCAGCCCTTCCCGCACGAAACCGAGCCGTTCAAGCAACCCGGCCGACGCGACGTTGCGCGGATCGATATCGGCCTCGATCCGGTTCAGCCGCAGCGCGCCGAAGGCATGATCGATCATCGCCGACGCCGCTTCGCACATGTATCCGCCGCGCCAGAACGCGCGCCGCAGGCTGAAGCCGATCTCGGCTCGCCGGCACTGCTCGTTCACATGGAACAGCACGCATTCGCCGAGCGCTTCGCCGGTTTCCCGCAGTTCGAGCACGCAGACCAGGCTCTCCCCGCTCGCGGACGTCTGCACGTTGCGCGCGACGCGCGCCTCGGCCTGCTCGATCTGCGTCATCGGCGAGAACGAGAAGTAGCGCATCGCTTCCGGATCGGACCAGATCTCGAAGAAAGTCGGCGCGTCGGCGTCGCGAAGCGGGCGCAGCACGAGTCGAGCGGTATGCAGCGTGACGGGTTCGAACAGGGGCATGGCAATCGTCTGACGAAATCGGGACCGTGAATTAGAACACGCGCGCCACGCGCCAACAATCGCGCGTACGCTCGGCACCCTGCACGCCCCCGCGAGGCGCCCCCGAAACAAAGAGGCCCGGGAGCATCGCCCCGGCCTCTCGGTTCACCTCATCCACCGCTGCGCAATGCGCTTACGCCTCGAGCGCCTCCAGCACCTTCCCCTTCGTCTCGATCCCGACGAAGTGCACGGTCAGCGCCGCGATCAGCGGCACGACGCCGATCAGGTAGAACGCCGGTGCGAGATTCCCGCCGATGATCGCGTGCGGCACGACCATCGGCGCGACGAACGACGCGATCTTCAGCCACGCGCTGCCGAGCCCGCAGCCCGACGCGCGGATGCTCGTCGGATACTGCTCCGGCGTGTAGACGTACGCGGTAATGAAGCCCGACGCCATCAGCCCGAGCGACAGCGAGCAGAAGATCGCGACCACGTACACCGACGACGCGTGATAGATGCCGGCGAGCGCCAGCGACAGCGCGCACAGCACGAACGACCACACGATCACCGGCTTGCGGCCGAGCTTGTCGACCAGCAGCGCGGACGCGAGCGACCCGAGCACGCCCATCACCGAGCCGATCACCGCCAGATTCAGCGCGAGCTGCAGCGGTGCGTGATAGAAGTTCTTGTAGATCGTCGGCAGCCACGTCGACAGCCCGTACTGGATGAATCCGCAGGTCGCCCACAACGTCGCCACCGCGAGCGTGCGCTTGCGATACGCGGCGCTGAACAGGTCGCTCATCCTGCGTTTCGGATGCTGGCGCACCAGCTCGTCGAACGCGGCCACCTGCGTGACCGGCGGCAGCTCGCCGCGCACCGATCCTTCGAACACGCCGACCGCACGCCCGGCTTCCGCGAGCCGCCCGCGCGACGCGAGCCAGCGCGGCGATTCCGGCACGAGGTGCGTGAGCACGAGCGACAGGATCAGCGGCAGCCCGCCGACGAAGTACATGATCTCCCAGCCGAAGCGCGGCACGAGCCACGCGCCGAGCGCCATCGACACGAGCAGGCCGATCGGGAACACGATCTCGTACAGCAGCACGAAGCGGCCGCGGCCATGTGCGCGCGTGATCTCGTTGATGTACGTCGCGGCGACCGGCAACTCGCCGCCGAGCCCGAGCCCCTGCAGGATCCGCAGCAGCACGAACACCTCGAAGGTCGGCGCGAAGCCGCACGCGATACTCGTGATGCCGATCACGGCCGAGCTCCACGCGATCGCCTTCACGCGGCCGTGCTTTTCCGCGAGCGCGGGAAACAGGAACGCGCCGATCAGCTGGCCGATCGCGCCGGACGCGATCAGCATGCCGATCTGCGTCGGCGACAGCCCCCATTTGTGAATCAGCAACGGCAGCGTCGCCGCGATCGTGATCACGTCGAAGCCGTCGAAGAACGTCGCGGTGCCGATCAGCACGCGTGCGCGGATCTGCATCGAGTTGGCCGGAAGCCGCTCGAGCCGCGCGATGATCGCGCCGGGCGTGGAGGCGGCAGCTTCCATCGTGGCCCTGCCGGCCACGACGTTGTCGAAAGTGCTCATGCGGGGTGTCTCCTGGATCTCTTTCCGGTGGGCCGGTCAGGCAAGCGCTTGGGTCGTGTCTGCCAGGGCTTCCGTATCCACTGCCCGGCCCTGGTTCATCCACTTGCGCGCGAGTTTCAGCTCACGCGCGTTGTTCACGGCGATGACACCTCTCACATGTCCGTCGCCGACAAAAAACAGCGTCGCACGACGCGCGGCGAGATCGCCGCGCACGACGAGCTGCGCATCGGCCGGCAGATCGCCCAGGATCTGCAGGTTCACGTCGTACTGATCGGACCAGAACCACGGAATCTCCGCGTACGGTGCGCGCACGCCGAGCACGGCCTTCGCCGCCGCGATCGCCTGGTTCTGCGCGTTGGCCCACGATTCGAGCCGCACGCGCCGCTTCAGCCAGCCGTTGTGATGGTTCGCGACGTCGCCGCACGCGAAGATCGCCGGGTCGCTCGTCGCGCCGTATTCGTCGACGACGATGCCGTCGTCGACCGCGAGCCCCGCGTCGCTCGCGAGCGATGCGTTGAGCGCGAGGCCGATGCCGGCCACCGCGAAATCGGCGTCGATCGTCGTGCCGTCGGCGAGCGTCGCGCGCACCTTCGACGCGTCGTCCGGCCGCGGGTCGAGCGACGCGAGCGCGGCACCCGTCCGCACGTCGACGCCGTTCGAACGATGCAGGTCGAGCAGGAAGTCGGACACGATCTGCGGCACCGAGCGGCCACACAGGCGCGGCGCGCCTTCGACGACCACGGCTTCGACGCCGAGCTTGCGCGCGGTCGCCGCGACTTCGAGGCCGATCCAGCCACCGCCGATCACGAGCACGCGCCGGCTCGCGCGCAGCTTTTCGCCGAGTGCGGCGGCTTCGTCGAGCGTGCGCAGGTAATGCAGGTTCGGCGTGTTGACAAGCGCATCGGGCAAGCGACGCGACGTACCGCCGGTCGCGATCACGAGCCGGTCGTATTCGATCTCGCGGCCGCTTTCGGTTTTCACCACGCGGCGTGCACGGTCGATGGAGGCCGCACGTTCCGGCTGCCATGCTTCGACGTTCAGCGCGTCGAATTCGTCGGGACGCACGACGCGCACGGTTTCGATATCCGCGTCGCCGGCCAGCACGGCCTTCGACAGCGGCGGGCGCTCGTACGGCAGATGCGGCTCGTCGGCGATCATCACGAGACGGCCTGCGTATCCTTCGGCGCGCAACGTCTTCAACACCCAGCCGGCGGCCTGGCCGCCGCCGATCACGACGACCGTGGCCGGCGCGGCCGCTTCCCGCGCGTTCGTTTCGCTCATGATTTGCGCTCCGTCATGAACTTGCCTTCCGGCGCCTTCGCGTTCTTCTGCCGGCGCGTATTGCCGTCGAGGCCGCCGTCGACGGCCCATTCGGCGAACACGGTCGGGCCCGGCTCGAATTCGCGCGGCTGCCATTCGGGCGTGAGCACGTCTTCGTCCGCGCAATACTCGATCAGGCCGCCGGCCGGGTTCTGGAAGTACCAGAAGTACGCGGACGACACCGGATGACGCCCCGGGCCGAGCTGCGTTTCCCAGCCGCAGCGGTCGATGTGCATGCCGCCGCCGAACACTTCGTGGATGTCGCGCACGGTGAACGCGACGTGGTTCAGGCCGCGTTTTCCGTTCGGCAGCGCGAGCAGGAACAGGTCGTGATGGCCGCCGTGCGGCGCGCAGCGCATGAATGCGCCGCGGCCCGGATAACGATCCGACGTCTCGAAGCCGAGCAGTTCGTGATAGAACTTTTCCTGCGCGTCGAGGCAGTTCGTGAAGAACACGACGTGCCCGACCTCGACCGGCTCCGCGCGCGCATAGACCGGGCTCGGCTGGTCGACGCGCAGCGTCTGGCCCCACACGTTCGACGGCGAGCCCGCGATGTCGAGTGCGCGCTTGCGCGTGACTTCGACGCGAATCGCCATCCCGTTCGGATCGATGCAGCCGACCGCATCGTCCTGTGCGTAATAGCCGGGTTGGCCGGCGAGCTTCGTGCGCAGCGCGTCGAGTTCGGCCTGCGTCGCGACGCCCCACGTGACTTCGCGCAGCGTCGGACCGGCCTCGAACGCCGGCGGCAGCGCCGGATCGTCGGCCTTGACGGCCAGCACGGTGCAGCCGTTCAGCGTTTCGAAGCGGGCGCGCGTGTCGTCGTGCGCGACTTCCTTCATCCCCCAGTCGGCGAAAAAGCGCCGGCAGGTGGCGAGATCGTCGACACCGTACGTGATCTGCTCGATTCCCAAGATGCTCATTGCGTCATTCCCCTTCGCTCAGTTCGCCCACGGCAGCGGCGCGTCGTTCAAGCCCCAGTAGAGGCTCTTCTGCTGCATGTATTCGCGGATGCCGAGACGCCCCTTCTCGCGCCCCATCCCGCTCTCCTTCCAGCCCGAGAACGGCGTGGAGATCGAGAACAGCTTGTACGTGTTGATCCAGACGGTGCCCGTCTCGAGTGCCCGCGCGATGCGCCATGCGCGCTTGTAGTCGCGCGTCCAGATGCCGGCCGCGAGGCCGAACACGCTGTCGTTCGCCTGCGCGATCAGCGATGCTTCGTCGTCGAACGGCATCGCGACCAGCACCGGCCCGAAGATTTCCTCCTGGCAGATGCGCGCGCTGTTCGGCAAGCCTTCGAGAATCGTCGGCTGATAGAAGAAGCCGTTCTCGCGCCCGTCGCCCGCCGGCCGCTCGCCGCCGCACAGCAGGCGGCCGCCTTCTTCCAGCCCGAGCGCGACGTAGCGTTCGACCGACTCGCGATGCTTCGCGGTGATCAGCGGGCCCATCTGCGTGTCGGGCCGCGTCGGGTCGCCCACGCGCAGCTTGCGGGCGCCCGCCACCAGGCGCTGCATGAATGCGTCGTACACCGCGCGCTGCACGAACAGCCGCGAACCGGCGATGCAGGCTTCGCCCGACGAGCTGAAGATGCCGTACAGCACGCCGTTGACCGCGTGATCGAGATCGGCGTCGTCGCACACGATCGTCGGCGACTTGCCGCCGAGTTCGAGCGACACCGGCATCAGCTTCTCGGCCGCGATGCGCGCGATACCGCGGCCAACCTCGGTGCCGCCGGTAAACGACACCTTCTTCACCAGCGGATGACGCACGAGCACGTCGCCGATCACCGAGCCCTTGCCCGGCAGCACGCTCAGCACGCCCTTCGGCACGCCGGCTTCCTCGCAGATGCGCGCCAGCGCAAGCGATACGAGCGGCGTGACCTCGGCCGGCTTGAGCACCACCGCGTTGCCGCCGGCCAGTGCGGGGGCGAGTTTCTGCGCGTCGGACGCGATCGGCGAATTCCACGGCGTGATCGCGGCGATCACGCCGATCGGCTCGTACACGCTCATCGTCAGGTAGTCGCCGCGCGACGGCGTCAGTTCTTCGTCGAGCGTCTCGAGGCAGGCCGCGAAATAGCGGAACGTGTTCGCGGCGCTGGCCACCAGCACGCGCGTCTCGCCGATCGGCTTGCCGTTGTCGCGGCGCTGCAGGTTCGCGAGCGCTTCGTGGCGCTGCATGATCAGGTCGGCGATGCGGTACAGCACCTGCGCGCGCAGGTGCGGCTTCAGCCCGGCCCAGTCGGCGCGGCGCCATGCGGCGTCGGCCGCCACGACGGCGTCGGCCGCGTCTTCCGCGTTCGCCGTCGACACTTCCATGTTCACCGACTGGTCGGCCGGATAGATGCTCGTGTAAGGCGCGCCACGGCCGCGCCGCCACTCGCCGCCGATCAGGATGTTGCCGTCGGGTACGAGGCGCGTATCGAAAGGAGTCATGTCACAAGTCCCACAAATCTGTCTCTGCACGTCCGCCCTCGCCGTGGCGCGGGCGGACGCTCGATGGTCCGGTCAGATCACGCAGCGGGCCGCGCGGTTGCGCAGCGCGCGAATCGCGCTGTACGCGGTCAGCGCGGACGTCTTCGGGTTGTCGGGCAGCGGCTTGCCGCTCATTTCCAGCGACATCTCGCCGAACGCGCCGCGTGCGGTGATGCGATGCACGTTGCGCGCCACCGCCGGATCGGCGATCAGGCGCACGTGCGTCGCGTCGAGACCGAGGCCCGCGAGCGCGACCGTCGCCGCGACGTTCGCGTTCTTCGGATACAGCCGGGCGGCGTCGCGCGCGGTGCCTTCGAAGATCACCTTTTCCCCGGTCATCGCGCGCAGGTCGCACAATTCCTCGGCCGGCGTGCCGAGCCAGCCGAGCGGCGGCTTGCGGCCGACGTACAGCACTTCGTCGAGGCCGCCCTGCTTCGCGGACGCCAGCGCGTCGATGCCGCCGATCGCACCCGACAGCAGCGTCACCGTCGTGCCGCCTTCGTCGGCGGCCTGCGACAGCACGTCGAGCAGCGCGAGATCGGACAGCGCGCCGATCGATGCGACCGCGCAGTCGGTGCCGGCCTTCAGCAACGGCACGACGTGATCGACGAGCGCGCTGTGGCCCGCGCATTCGAGCGCGAACTCGGGGCGGCGGGCCAGCGCGTCGACCGACGACACGACCTCCACCGCGTCGCCGAGCTCGCCCTGCACAGCCGCGCGCTGGTGTGCCGGCACGATCACGTGCGCGACGCGCAGCGACGCATCGTGCTCGACCGCGTGGTACACGGCCGCGCCGATCGCGCCGAAGCCGATCATCGCGACGTCGACGGGCGCGTGCGCGCGCTTCTGGCCGTTATGCATACTGGCGCTCCGTCGGCGCTTCCTTCTTCACCGGCGGCCCCGCGAAGTTCGACGCGAACGAACCGACCGACAGCATGTCGACCTCGACCATCACCGGCCCTTCCTTCGCCATCCCTTCGCGCACGATCGCTTCGGCCTGGTCGAGCGACGTGATCCGGTAGTGCGTGAGGCCGAAGCTCGCGCAGAACTGCGCGAAATCCGGCTGGTGCAGCTGCACGAAGCAACGGCGGCCGCCGTAGTGCGCGTCCTGGATGTTGCGGATCACGCCGTAGCACTGGTCGTTCATCAGCACGATCATCACGTTCGCGTTTTCCTGCACGGCCGTCACGAGCTCGCCGACGTTGACCATCAGGCCGCCGTCGCCGACGAGGCAGACCGTCTTCGCCGCCGTGCCCGCGAGCGCCGCGCCGATGCCCATCTGGATACCCTGGCCGATGCCGCCGCCGAGCGCATGCACGCCCGAGCGCGGCTCGAAGATCTTCAGCAGGCGGTTGCCCCACGTGCTGTTCGAGATCGTCACGTCGCGCACCCAGTTGTAGTCGCGGCCCACCACGCCCTGCAGCGTGTCGACGAGCTTCTTGTACGGCCCGAGGCCCTTCGACACGTCGGCCACCGCTTCCTCGCGGGCCGCCGCGAGATCGGACGCGAACCGCGGATCGACCGACAGGCGGCCTTCGAGGCGGTCGGCCAGTTCGGCCAGCACGCGCTTCGAATCGCCGTGCACGAACAGCGCGTTGCGATAGCCGCGGTTGTCGGCGAGCGCATCGGCATCGACGCGGAACAGCGGCTGCGGCAGCGCGAGCTTGTACTTCAGCGTTTCGTTGCCGCGCAGGCGCGAGCCGACCACGACGAGCGCGTCGCAGGTCTTGTAGAACGCCTCGACGGACGCATGCACGTTGAACGCGCCGAGCGTCGCCAGATGATCTTCCGGCAGCACGCCGCGGCCCTGCACGCTCGTCACGACGCCGAAGCCGAGCTTCACGAGGCGTTCGACTTCCTCGCGTGCATGGCGTGCCCCGCCGCCGAGCCACAGCAGCGGGCGGCGCTTGGCCGCGAGCGCGTCGGCGAGCTTCGCGACGCGGGCGGTGTCGTGCTCGCGCACCGCGACGTGGGCGGGCGCGAGGTCTTCCGGCCATTCGATTTCGGCCGCCTGGATGTCGATCGGAATCTCGACCGACACTGGGCCCGTCGGCGCGGTCTGCGCGATGCGCACGGCTTCGCGGATCGTCGGCAGCACGGTTTCGACGGTGCGCACGCGGAACGCGGCCTTCGAGATCGAGTCGAGCATCGACAACTGGTCGGGCGCTTCGTGGATGTACGCGAGATCCTGGTCGAGATACGGTGTCTCGATCTGCCCGGTCACGTGCAGCAGCGCGGTGCCGGCCGTCAGCGCCTCGACCATCGCGCCGGCCGCGTTGCCGGCCGCCGTGCCCGTGCTCGTGAATGCGACGCCGAGGCCGCCCGACACGCGGGCCAGCCCGTCGGCCATGTTCAGCGCACCCGCTTCGCCGCGCGCACCGACATACCGGATGTTGCCGCGCGAATTGATCGCGTCGAGGATCGGCATGTTGTGGATCGAGATGACACCGAATGCGGTTTTCACGCCGCACTGCTCGAGAAAGGCGGCAATCAGCTCGCCAACCGTGGTTTTTTTAGACATGGCGTGCAAAGCCTCCAGAAACGTCGATATGGCTGCCCGTCGTGTAGGACGACAGATGCGTTGCGAGATAAAAAAGTGCCCAGGCCGCCTCGTCAGGCTTGCCGAAGCGATTCAGCGGAATGTTCTTCTTGCGGGCGAGCGCGCCCGTCCAGTCCTCCCAGCTTTCGCCGGGCTGCGCCTGCGTGTCGTAGCGGCGGCGCCACTGCCCCGACTCGACGATGCCGATCAGGATCGAGTTCACGCGGATGCGCTGCGGCGCCAGTTCGGTCGCGAGCGACTTCACGAGACTCAGCACGCCGGCACGCGCCGACGACGTCGCGACCATGTGCGGCTCCGGCTGCAGCGCGAGCAGCGAGTTCACGCAGGTGATCGTCGGCGCAGCCGCATCGCGCAGCAGCGGCAGGAATGCGCGCGTCGGGCGGATGATGCTGAAGTACTTCAGTTCGAGTTCTTCGCGCCAGGCGTCGTCGGTCGTGTCGGCAAAGGTCGAGACGCGGCCCTGGCCGGCGTTGTTGACCAGCATGTCGGCGCGGCCGAAACGCGCGGATACCGCTTGCGCGAACGCGGTCACGTCGGCTTCGTCGAGCACGTTGCAGCGCGTGGCCAGCAGTCGTGCATCCGCATACTTGCCGCGCAGCATCGTCTCGGCGCGTGCAAGGCGTTCGTCGTCGCGGCCGCAGATCGCGACCGACGCGCCTGCCTGTAGAAACCGTTCGGCTGTCGCGAGTCCGATGCCTGACGAACCGCCCGTCACCACCGCCACTTGCCCGCTCAGATCGATCTGGATCATCGGAGTCCTAAAGCTTTGAGAAACGTGTGCTCGTCATCCGAGCGGTAATTCAGCCGCCGCGACAGTTCCGCCGCCGCGCGCTGCACCTTGTCGATCAGCCCGTCCGCGATCAGCGCAGCGTCGATCTCCGGACGCGGCACCGTCACCGTGATGCAAGCGACGATCTTCTGCGTCTCGTTGCGCACCGGCGCCGTGACGACCGAGATCCCGCGCTCGAACGACGAATTGCTGACGCCGTAGCCGCGCAGCGCATCCTCGCGGATCACTTCGTACAGCGCGTCGACCGTTTCCGGCGTCGCGCTCGTCATCCGGTTCAGCACGCCTTCCGGATACAGCGCATGCAGTTCCTTCAGCGACAGGTCACCCATCAGCACGTGGCCGTGTGTCGTTGCATGCGCGGGCAGCCGGGTGCCGACGTTCACGCGGATCGAACTGAACACCGGCGACTGGCTCTGCGCCTTCGCGACGAACACCACGTCGCGGCCGTCGCGGATCACGATGTGCGTCGTGAAGCCGGTCGCATCGCGCAGGCTTTCGATCACCGGCAGGCCGAGATCGGTCAGCTCCAGCGAGCTCAGGTATTCGAAGCCGAGCCGCAGCACCGCGATGCCGAGCTTGTAGTTGCGATCCTTGTCCGCGCGTTCGAGAAAGCCGAGCGATTCGAGCGTCTGCAGCAGACGGAACACCGTCGTGCGCGGAATGCCGAGCCGCTTCGACAGTTCAGGCGCGCCGAGCACGGGCTCGCGCGGCGAGAATTCGGCGAGAATCCGCAACCCGCGTTCGAGGCCCGGCACCACGTAGCTGGCTTCGGTCTTCGCGTTTTCGGATTCGTTTTGTTGCAGCGGTTCGCTCATTTATGCCTCCCGCGAACCAAGGTGAGCGTGGGGGGACTTCATGCCAGCCCCCACTGCGTATCGCACTGCCGGCAGAACGAGTCGATCAGCGCGGAATACGCGGCCGGCGCTTCCACATAGCCGGCGTGCCCTGCCTGCGGAATCACCTGCAGCCCGACGTGCGCGGCCGCGGCGATCCGCTCGCACGCGGCGGGCGGCGTGATCGCGTCGTTCGCGCCGACGGCCACGGCCGTGCGGCCCCGGAAGCCGGCGAGATCGGCCGCGAGATCGGCGTTCGCGAGCAGATGCGTGGCCTGCGCATAGCCGGCCGGCACGATGCGCGCCATGTTCCAGCGCACCCATGCCTTCGCCTCCTCGTTCGCGAAACCGGACAGCATGTTGCCGCTGCGCTGCTCGGCGAGCCCGGCCGGGCCGAGTTCCGCGAGCATCGCGAGCCGCGCGTCGCGGCGCGCTTCGCGGGTCTCGGCCGGTGCGCTGCCGTAGCCGCCCGCGGGCGACACCAGCAGCAGGCCGGCGATCCGCGCGGGCGTCACGCGGGCGAGGCCGCCCGCGATGATCGCGCCGAGCGAATGGCCGACCAGGACGCAGCGTTCGATGCCGAGTGCCTCGAGCCACGCGTTCAGCGCTGCCGCGTAATCGGCGGCGGCCGGCGACGCGCCGTGCACGGGCGTCGACACGCCGTATCCGGGCGCATCCCACGCGAGCACGCGCCGCGACGCGCCCAGCGTGTCGAGCTGACGGACCCACGACGCGGCGCCCGAGCCGATCCCGTGCAGCAGCACGACGGGCAGCGCGCGGCCCGCATGCTGCGCGCCGGCCTCGCGATAACCGATCGTGCCCGCCGCGCCGGCCGCGCAACGCTGCTCGGGAAACTGCCCGAGCAGCGCGGCGAACGCCGCGGTGCGGTCGCGTTCACGTTTGTCGATGACACTCATTGCTTCACCCGCTCCGTCTCAACGCTTGATCTTCGCGAGCGGCGAATCGGGCGGATACGTCGGCGTGATCGGCTTCGACGAACCGAGCATCACGCACATCAGCGCATCTTCCTCGCCGATGTTGATTTCCGTGCGATACACGCCCGGCGGCACCGAGATCAGGTCGCGCTCGCCGAGGATCGCTTCCCACGTCTCGCCGTCGCGCTCGCAGATCACCTTCATCTTGCCGCGCAGCACGAAGAAGATTTCCTCGACGTCGATATGGATGTGGCTCGGCCCGATGTTGCCGGCCGGGATGACCATCGTCGAGAACGTGAAGTTGCCGGCCGGCACCGTGTTGACGTCTTTCGCGACGCCCGTGCCGCCCGTGCCGACATAGCGCATCTGCGCACGGCGGTACTTCGGGTCGTAATCGGCCTGGAACTTCAGCGCGTCCCAGTCGTAGCGCCGCGTCGCATAGCGCGCGACGCGCCCTTCCATCCAGTCGTTGAAGCTTGCGCCTTCCGGCTGGTCCCACGACTTGCGTTCGAGATCGGCGTCCGCCATCGTCCTCTCCTTCATTCCGAGTGAAAACTGCAATTCAGTTCATTACGAAGCCGCCGTTGACCGGCAGCAGTTGGCCCGTCACGAAGCGCGCGCCGTCCGACAGCAGGAACAGCACCGGGCCCGTCACGTCGTCGGGCACCTGCGCGCGTGTCAGCGCACGGCCCTGCAGGTAGAACGCATGGCGTTCCGCCGGCACGTACGCGGTCGCCTCGACTTCGGTCAGCCCCGGCGCGATCGCGTTGACCGTCACGCCGTGCGCGCCGAACTCGCGCGCCTGCGCATGCGTCATCGCGATCACCGCGCCCTTGCTCGCGACGTACGCGAGCAGCTTCGGCGCGCCCCACAGCGCGGTGTCCGACGCAAGATTCACGATCGCGCCGCGCCCCGACCGCGCGAGGTGCGGCAGCGCCGCGTTGCTGACGAGCCATACGCCGCGCACGTTCACGTTCATCACGGCGTCCCACGTCGACACGTCGAGCTCCGTCGACAGCTTGCCGCCCGAGTTCGTGATCGCCGCGTTGTTGATCAGCGCGTCGAGGCCGCCGAGCGCCGCCGCGCCCTGCGCGACGAATGCGTCGATGCTGGCCGGATCGGCGAGGTCGAGTGCGAAGAAATGCGCGGTGTGGCCGGCTTGCGCGAGCTGCGCGGCCAGCGCGCGGCCCTCTTGCGCGAGCACGTCGCCGAACGCGACCTGCGCGCCCGCTTCGACCAGCGCCTTCACGAAGGCGGCGCCGAGACCGCGCGCGCCGCCCGTGACGAGCACGCGGCGACCGGGCAGCGCGACGATCGGAGCGAGCTCAGCCATTCGCGGGCTCCGCGGCGGCATGCGCCGCACGATGCGCGTCGAGCGCGGACAGGTGTTCCTGCGCACGCTGGCGCAGCATCCGGCGCACACGCGTGATGCCGACGTCGTGCTGGTACAGGTATTCGTGATCGCGCGCATGCGGCGCGAGGCTTTCGAGGACGTAGCGATCCTGCTCGAGCACGTCCCAGTGCAGACCCTCGAGGCGGTTGCGGTACATGAAGCGCCACACGTCGCGCTGCCAGCCGCTGACCTTGCGGGTACGCCAGAAATAGACCTGGCAGTGGTCGCCGTCGACCGGCGTCGCGAAGCCGATGATCCCGAAGTTGCCGCCGGGGCCGAACTTCTGCTTGTACGGAATCGCGAGACGCATCCACAGGCAGCCCGTTTCGCCGAGCTCGACCCAGTCGAAGTTCACGTCGCGCTGGCCGATCTTCTCGAACATCAGCCCCGTTTCGGTCTTGCGCACGCGCATGTCGGCCTGCTTGTCGCCTTCGGCCATCGAGTGCGACGTGGCGTGCAGATACGCGCCGTGCATCGGGTCCATCACGTTGTCGATCGCGTACTGGTAATTGCACTTCCAGTTCGATACGCACAGGAAGTGGCCATACTCTTCGGCGACCAGTTCTTCCGGCAGGTTCAGCGGCGCCGGCTCGCCGTGCGCTTCGTCGCCGAACCACAGGAAGATCGCGCCGGCCTTCTCTTCGACCGGATACGACTTCACGCACTTCGTGCCTTCGAGCGGACAGTTCGACACCGCCGGCACGCGATTGACCGTGCCGCCGCCGTCGACTTCGATGCCGTGATACCAGCACGCGATGTTGCCGCCGAGGTTCCAGCCGAGCGACAGGCGCGCGCCGCGGTGCGGGCAACGGTCTTCCAGTGCGTGGACCTTGCCGTCGTGATCGCGCCACAGCACGATCTGCTCGGACAGGCGCGTGAGGCCGACCGGTGCATTCGACACCTGCCAGCTCGGTGCGACGGGATACCAGTAGTTCTTGATGCCGCGGTCGAGATAGTCACGGACCGGGTCGTGTTGGGCTTCGTGTTGGTCGGGGGACGTCATCAGTGTGCTCCGGATTCGGTTGTCGTCGGGTCGGCGGTCACGCGGCGCGCGCGCTCATTCCGCCAGCGCGGCCATTTCGGCGCGAAAGCGCGCCGCGGTCCACGCGGTGCCGTCCGGCGCGCGGAAGCCGATGCGGTTCAGGCCCGCGACGACATCGTCCAGCTCGGTCGCGCCGCTCTCGAACACGCGTTCGAGCGCATCGCCGAGGTCGTTCTCGTACTGCGTGGGTGCGGCCTTGCGGTTCTGCCAGACCTGGTTCTCGACCTGGCCGGGGATTTCGATCTGCCCCTTGCCCGCGATGTTGTTCGGCTGCGGCGCCACCCACGGCTTCAGGAAGGGATTGAAGTTGACGGTCGCTTCTTTCATGTCATTCCACCTTGATCTGGATTTCCTCGCCGGCGAGGCGCACCGCGTACTGCTTCAGCGCGCGCCCGCCCGGACCCTTCAGGCATTCGCCCGTCTTGATGTCGAACACGGCCTCGTGCAGCGGGCATTCGACCGTGCCTTCGTCGACGAACCCCTGCGTCAGCAGCGCGTACGCATGCGGGCACACGTTCTCGAGCGCATACACGTCGTCGCCGACGCGGTAGATCCCGATTTCCACGCCGTCGGTCCGCTTGAACTCGATCG
The DNA here is from genome assembly GCF_029522185.1 of Burkholderia sp. IO2. Taxonomy (NCBI): domain Bacteria; kingdom Pseudomonadati; phylum Pseudomonadota; class Betaproteobacteria; order Burkholderiales; family Burkholderiaceae; genus Burkholderia; species Burkholderia sp. IO2. The sequence continues at coordinate 80,096 of NZ_JAKWFH010000010.1, forward strand.
GCGTGTCTTCCGACAGCGCGCCGGCGTGACCGGCGCAAATCCATTGTTCAGACATCTCACACCCTTCCTTCTGATCGACTCTCGGTTTGTTCCGATTTGTTCCATATCCGGAACAGCAGTTTATGGATGGTGATTATAGGAGCGACTTTCCACGAGTAAAACAAAAAGCTGCATGTCCTAGGGAAAACACCGACCGTCAGGTCGACGCACCCTTTCGCCTACCTGATCGAATGTAATTTTTTGTTATTCGACGGGGATTTATCGGCTTTTTCGAGACATCGCGCCGGGTTGCCGGGCGTCGGCACCGCGCCCATCCGTCCCGAAAAATTTATTTTTGATCCGGCGCTCGGCGCCTCTATACTCCATTCCATCAGAGGCACATTGTTCCTTATATGGAACACGCGAATGCCCATGCGGCGATGAACATGCGCGACGGCCGGCCGTCCCCGCGCAGGCCGTCACGACACGTATTCATCAGGTTGGAGAGTCAGGAGACAAAATGGTCAAGCATGCGGTAGCAGCGGCAGTCATCGGAATGGGCGCCGCGTCGGGCGCGTGGGCGCAGAGCAGCGTGGTGCTGTACGGCAGCATGGACGCGGGGATCGCGTACGTGAACAACGTCGGCGGCCACGCGAAGTGGGCGATGATCCAGGGCAATACGCAGCCCGACCGGTGGGGCCTGAAGGGCAAGGAAGATCTCGGCGGCGGGCTGTCCGCGATCTTCCAGCTGGAAAACGGCTTCTATACGAACAACGGCCAGTTCGCGACCGCGAACACGATCTGGAACCGCGCGGCGTTCGTCGGCCTGAGTTCGGAGCGCTACGGCACGCTGACGCTCGGCCGCCAGACGCCGCTGACGTTCGACTATCTCGATCCGCTCAGCACGGCGTACCTCGCGATGAGCTGGTTTGCGTTCCACCCGGGCAACATCGACGGGCTCGCCGCGACCGGCAACGTGCCGTACAACAATTCGGTCAAGTACCGTTCACCGACCTTCGCGGGCTTCTCGGCCGCGGCGACGCTCGCGCTCGGCAACACGACGAACTTCTCGACCGGCAAATCGGTCGGCGTCGCGCTGAACTACGTGAACGGGCCGTTCAAGGCGTCGGCCGTCTACTCGAACGAGCACGACCGCGCGATCCTGATCAGCCAGACGGGCATCACATCGTTCCAGGGGCAGAACACCGCGAACGGTTACCTTGCGAACAAGGTCGAGAACATCGGCGCGGGCGCGTCGTACCAGATCGGCGACTTCCTCGTGCACGGCCTCTACACGCGCGTGAAGATGCAGTCGAACGGGTTTTCCGACACGTTCCAGAGCTACGACGCGGGTGTGAACTACCGCAGCAGCGCGTTCAACACGATCGCGGGCGGCGCAGCGACCACGACGCTGGCCGGCCGCCGCTGGACGCAGGTCGAACTCGGCGACATCTACGCGTTGTCGAAGCGCACGCAGCTGTATGCGAACGTGCTTTATGAACACGGTTCGGGCGGTGCGAAGGCCGCGTTCTTCACGGCCGGCGTGTCGAGCACCGCGAACCAGGTGATCGTGCTGACCGGCGTCCATCACTCGTTCTGAGCTGGTTTGCGCACCGCACGTGCGGTGCCGGAAAACGACGAGAGCGGCCCGCGGGCCGCTCTCGTCGTATGCGATGCCGCGCACCGCGGCCGGATCGATGCACGAGCGTCAGAACATCGCGACCTTGTGGCGCGCATGCGCGAACGTCGGGTCGCTTTCGAGCGGACGATAGTTCAGCCGTTGCGACAGGTCGACCGCCGCACCGCACACGGCTTCGACGAGCCGCTCCTTCTCGCCGGCCTCGCCGATCTCCGAGCGCGGCACCGTCGCGGTGATCGCCGCGACGATCGAGCCCGAATGATCGCGCACCGGCGCGGTCACGGCCGAAATGCCGCTCTCGAACGCTGCCTCGCTGACCGCATAGCCGAGCCGCGCGTAATGACGCACGCGTTCGTACAGCTCGTCGACGGTGCCCGGCGTGCGCTCGGTGAATTGTTCAAGCTTCTTTTCCGGATAGAGCTGCCGCAGCGCGTCGCGCGTCAGGTCGCCCATCAGCACGTGGCCGTGCACGGTCGCATGAGCGGGCAGGCGCGTGCCGACGTGCACCTTCACCGAACCGAACATCGACGCATTGCTCTGCGCCTTCGCGACGAACACCACGTCACGCTGGTCGCGGATCAGCAGGTGCGTCGACAGGCCGGTCGAATCGCGCAGCCGCTCGAGCACGGGCGTGCCGAGATCGGTCAGTTCGAGCGAATTCAGGTATTCGAAGCCGAGCCGCAGCACGCCGACGCCGAGCCGGAAATAGCGGTCGCCGTTCACGCGTTCGAGGAAACCGAGCGCTTCGAGCGTCTGCAGCAGGCGGAACGTGGTCGTACGCGGAATGCCGATGCGCTTCGACAGTTCGGGCGCACCGAGCACCGGCTCGCGCGCGGAGAATTCGGCGAGGATCCGCAGCCCGCGTTCGAGCCCCGGCACCAGATAGGACGAAGCGCCGCCCGACGACTCGTCGTCGCCAGGCACCGCCGGATCGGGTGCATCGCTCATCGTTGTCTTGACCATGTGGACATGGACGGAAGGAAGTCGGTCACGAAACGGGTCATCGATCGTCGTGGATATTCGGTCATGCTACCTCAGTGCGCGCCCGGGCTCGCACCGGCGCGCGGCGCCGCGCTGCAGCATGCGCGGCCACGCCGCCATGACGCGTCATTCAAGGTCGAGAGGATAGCAGCGTTGGACGGCGCGACGCCATGCGGAAATCGCCGAACGGCGGGAAGGCGGCCGCGCGGCGCGCCCGGGCCACGGTGGCCGGAGCGGGAGACGGGATGCCGCCCCGCCTACAGGCGCGACAGATGGACGCGAATGGTCGTGCGATCGTACGTAAAGCCGCCGGCCGGATCCGGCTGCAGCGCCCGTGCAAGGTCGACCGGATTCATCCATCCGGCGCCCAGCAGCCCGCCGTTGATCGCGCGAATCCGGGTGCCGCCGACCGCAATCGCCGCATGAAAGACATTGCCGCCGCGCGCGAAGCCGACCGCGGTGCCCGCCGGAATGCTCGCGCGCCCGTCCCACTGATCGCCGGTTTCGAAGTTGAACCGCGTCCTCCACGATTGACCGGCCGTATCGAGCAGCGCATCGGGCGCGATCAGCGCGTCGGCACGCAGCAGATAGCGGACATAGGCCGCGGCGTCGTAGCAGACGCCGCGGGATACGTATTCGTCGATGTTCGCCATCCCGAACATCAGCGCCTGCGCGTGTTTTTGCCGTTCGGCGATGCCGGATTGGGCGACATGCCCGCCTAACTGGGTCAGCTGCACGGATAGCTCCTTTCAGGGAAGCGGGACGTCGTCGTCCCGCCGGTGCGATAACTTCATATCTTATTACGATATGACTCGGCATTTTCCAGACGCGCTCGCACCATGCGTGGTTCGCGTTGACTCGGATGCCGCGAGTCCGCGTGCGGGCTTGCGCCACGCATGTCGCATCGTCGGCGCGATGCCCGAGCATCGAACGGCACGGATCATTTGGCGCGACGAACGCCGGCAGACGATCGCCTCGCGCAGCGAAAAACGAAAACGGAAAACGGTCGGGAAAGCACCGTCCGGAAACGGACGGCACAGAGGAAGACGATCCCCGCGCGGGATCGCCGCGACGGCGTCAGGCCGTCACGGCGTCGTCATATTCGGCGCGGGCAAGCTGGCCGGCGGCGTATGCCTCGGCTTCGCCGCGAAAGCCTTCGCGGCTGAACGCCACGACTTTCACGCCGACGCCGGTCGCCCGCTTCACCGTCAGCGCCCATTGCCATCCGCCGTCTTGCTCGAAGACGTGCAGCGAGGGTTCGAAGGAAGGGTCGAGTACGGTCACGCGTTTTGCTCCTGCCCCGTTGCGCGCTGCATCGGCAGCGCACGGAGACATGTCGAAAGGGGCGCGCCGGTCTGCCGACGCGTTTCTACCATTCCACAGTCTAGTCAATAATTGTTGCGACGCACCATCAGAGGTTTCACTCACCTATCGGAACCGGGCGGTCGATCGAATCCATCTGTAAGCCTTGCGGAACGGGCCTGAGCGCCACGTCGGGCCGCCACGCCTTGCGTTCGTGCGGCAACGTGCCGCACGCGCGGCCAATTGCTTGCATCGGCCTTTCGTGGATCACCGAAACGGGGCGCGATCTATTCGGCCGCCATCGACACGCGCCGGAACGTCAGGTTGATGCGTTCGCCCTGCACGCCCGGCGCCTTCGGCACGCGATGCTGCCATTCGGCCTGCGTGCGGCCGCGCATCACGAGCAGGCTGCCATGCACGAGGCGGTACGTGTGCGTGGCGCCAGTCGTGCGATGGCGAAGATCGAACATCCGCATCGCGCCGAGGCTCACGGACGCGATCACCGGCGCGTCGCCGAGTTCGGGTTCGTTGTCCGCGTGCCAGCCGAGGCTGTCCAGCCCGTTGCGATAGCGATTGAGCAGCACGCTGTTGAAACGCACGCCGCACGTCGCCTCGACTGCATGCTTGAGCGCAAGCACGCCCGGCATCCATGGCTGCGGCACGTTGCGGATGCCCGAATAGACGTACACGGCATCCGGTTCGCCCTGCCACGCGGTGAGCCGCGGCAACGGAATGCGTCCGCGCGGCGTGCGGATCGTGTCCTGCCACCACGCGACCTCGTCGATCAGCGTGGCCAACGCGCGGTCGGCTTCGGGCGGCGCAAGCCAGTCCGGGTACCAGTCCACGTCTGGCGCGGGCGTATCAGCGAAAAGATCGGGCGTCGACATGTCGGCAGGAACGGGCGAGGAACGAACGAGGCATGTCTGCATACTAGCCAACGGCGCCGCGCGCCGCCATGCGCCGTCATTCGACGTGGAAAGAAAAGAACGCGGCCGCGCCGCGCGGTGCACGCGTCTCGCCTCGCGGCCCTCCGCTAGTCGCGCGTCAGCCGGATCAGCGTGATCTCGGACGGCACGCCGAAGCGGTTCGGCGGCCCCCAGTAGCCCGTGCCGCGGCTCGTATACAGCCACATGTCGCCGAAGCGGTTCAGCCCGCCGATCACCGGCTGCTGCAACCGTACGAACGGCGGCCACGGCAGGAACTGGCCGCCATGCGTATGCCCCGACAACTGCACGGTAAAGCCCGCGCGGTTCGCCGCCTCCGCGCTGCGCGGCTGGTGCGCGAGCAGGATCTTCGTGCCGACGTCGCGCGGCGCACCCGCCAGCGCCTGCGCGGGGTCGCTGCGATGCGCGGGATCGAAGCCGCCCGCCGTGAAGTCGGTCACGCCCGCCAGCACCGCGCGCGCGCCGCCGCGCTCGATCAGCACGTGCTCGTTCAGCAGCACCGTCAGCCCGATACGGCGAAATTCGTCGATCCACGCATGCGCGCCTGCGTAGTACTCGTGGTTGCCCGTCACGAGGAAGGTGCCGTGCCGCGAGCGCATCTGGCCGAGCGGCGCCGTGTGTTCGCGCAGGCGCTTGACGGAGCCGTCCACCACATCGCCCGTCACGGCCACCAGGTCGGCGTCGAGCGCATTGACCGCGTGCACGATCCGTTCGATATAAGGCCGCTTGATCGTCGGCCCGACGTGAATGTCGGACAGTTGCACGATCGTCAGCCCGTCCAGCGCGGCCGGCAGCCCGGCAATCGGAATCGACACGCGCTTGACCGCCGCCGTGCGGCGCGCGCCGACGAACCCGATCGCGGTCACGAGCACCGCGGCCGCCAGCACGCCGAGCGCCGTGTCGGGCGCGGCGCCGCTCCATACGCCGTCATGTCCGAGATGGCGCCACGCGAGCACGCCGAGCAGCACGATGTCGCGCACGAACGTCAGCACCAGCAGCGACGAGAAGAAGCCCATCGCGAGCGCGCCGGCCCAGCCGACCAGCGTCGCGGCCCAGCCTTCGTCGAAGCGGCGCGAGAACATGCCGACCGGGATCAACACGACGAAACTCGCCAGCACGAGCGCCGCGATCGTCCGTGCGAGCGGCGACGCGAACGCATCGGGAATGATGCGCATCCCGACATACAGATGGAACAGCACGCCGATTGCAATGAACCGGACAAAGAAACTTCGCATGAAACGTTCACCTTCGTTGCACGACCGCTTCCACGACCTGCGTCGCACGGGCCGCGATGCCCGGTGCGGCGCGTCGCGCCCTACGCACGATGGTACACAGATCCCGGTCGCGACGACGGGTCGCGCCTCACGGTGCCGCGCCGTGCGGCTTCGCGCGATAATCGGCCATCCTCCCGCTGCCAGATCCATGCGCTTCGATCTCGTCGACCTCAAACTTTTCACGCACATCGCGGAAGCGAACAGCCTGACGCGCGGCGCCGAACGCGCGCACCTGTCGGTGCCGGCCGCCAGCACGCGCATCAAGCACCTCGAGGAACAGGTCGGCGTGAAGCTGCTGAGCCGCACGAGCCAGGGCGTCACGCTGACCGCGCCGGGCGAGACGCTGCTCGCGCATGCGCGCCGCGTGCTGCGCCAGCTCGAGCAACTGACCGGCGACCTGCAGGAATATGCATCGGGCGTGAAAGGCCACGTGCGCGTGTTCGCGAACACCACGGCGATGAGCGAGTTCCTGCCGGGCGTGCTGCGACACTATCTCGTCGACCATCCGGACGTGACGATCGACATGCAGGAGCGGCTGAGTCCCGACATCGTGCGCGCGGTGCAGGAAGGCATGATCGACATCGGCATCGTCGCCGGCGACGTGCGCACCGACGGGCTGCAGGCGATGCCGTACCGGCGCGACCGCCTCGTGCTCGCGACCGCGCTCGGGCATCCGCTCGCCGGCCTGGCATCGACGCCGTTCGTCGCGACGCTCGACCACGACTTCATCGGCCTGCCCGAAGCGAGCGCGATCCACGCGTTCCTGAAACGCGCGGCCGCCGACGTGCAGCGCACGCTGCGCTGGCGCATCCAGGTCAGCAACTTCGAGACCGCGTGCCGGATGATCGAGGCGAACGTCGGCGTCGGCGTGCTGCCCGAAGGCACCGCGCGCCGTCATGCGAAGACGATGGCGCTGCGCCTCGTCGCGCTCGAAGACGACTGGGCCGAGCGCCAGTTGCAGATCTGCGTCGCCGATCTCGATGCGCTGCCGCGCTTCGCGCGCGATCTCGTCGACCTGCTCGTCGAGGACGCGCGCGGTCAGCCCGACTGAGCGGATTCGCATGCGTTCGACGGGCAATCGGCGTGTTACGCGCCGATTCCGCTGCGTCGGCATCGCAAATTCCGCTGCGTGATGTCGTCTGACGATCCTTTACAGTCCGTTAGCAACCCTACGCGAGCTTGGGCTGGCAAAATCGCGGCGTTCCGGCCGTCGCTGCCGACACGCGCGGCCGGACCGTCCGGCATGACCGACGGCGCGGCCACCGCCGGCCTCGGCCGATGCCGCAAACGCGTGCCGGATCGCTGGCGGTCCGCATCGCGCTGATTTATGATCGGCTCCGTATCCTGGAATCGTCGTCGCGGCCCGGCCGGTCGCGACGATCCGCATTGCGCCGCGCCCGGCATCCACCCCCAACGTCGAGCTCGTCACCCCATGAGAAAAACAACGCCGCGCGCGCCCCTGCGCGTCGCCGCCGTCCTGGCGCCCACCCTGCCACTCGCGGGCTGCGCATCGCGCGGCGCACCGTCCTACGTGCTGTTCGGCGCGTACTTCCCGCTGTGGCTCGTCAGCGCGATCGTCGGCATCGTCGGCGCGATCGTCGCGCACCGCGTGTTCGTCACGACCGGCTGGGCCGCGACGGTGCCTTACCAGCTCGCCGTCTGCACCGCGATCGGGCTCGTGATCGCCGTGATCGTCTGGCTCACCGGCACGGGGCCGTTTGCATGAAGGCCGCCGGCATCGCCCGCCCCTCCGTCAAAGGCCGCGTGATCGCGCTCGCGATCGTCGCGCTCGGCATCGCGGCGCTCGCGTACGCGTACCACCGCACGACGGCCTACCCGTCCACCGACGACGCGTCGATCGACGCCGACGTCGTGCACGTCGCGTCGCCGGTCGGCGGCCGCATCGTGCAGCTCGCCGTGCATGAAAACCAGCGCGTCGCGAAAGGCGACCTGCTGTACGTGATCGATCCCGTGCCGTACCGGCTGACCGTCGCGCAGGCGCAGGCCGATCTCGAACTCGCGCGCGCGTCGCTCGACACGCGCCGCCGTTCGCTGATCGGCGAGCGCTCGAATGCGTCCGTCGCCGCCGAGCAGGTCAAGCGCGCGACGCAGAACCACGATCTCGCGACGCGCGACGTGAACCGGCTCGCGCCGCTCGCCGCGCAGGGCTACGTCAGCGCGCAGCAGTTCGATCAGGCGAAGGTGCGCCAGCGCGACGCGGCCGTGTCGCTCGCGCAGGCGCAGGAGCAGCAGCGCGCGTCCGCGCAGACGATCGGCGACGACGCCGACGCGATCGCGACGCTGCATGCGCGCGAAGCCGCGCTGGCCCGCGCGCAGCATGCGCTCGACGATACGGTCGTACGCGCGCCGCACGACGGGCTCGTGACGGGCCTGAGCGTGCTTCCCGGCGAAACCCTCGCGCCGAACCAGTCGATCTTCACGCTGATCGACGCGAGCGAATGGTTCGCGGTCGGCAATTTCCGCGAGACGTCGCTGAACCGCATCGCCGTCGGCGACTGCGCGACCGTCTATTCGATGATCGACCGCGACCGCCCGATGACCGGCAAGGTCGTCGGCATCGGCGCCGGCATCGCGGACAGCGACCGCATCAACCTGCCGCGCTCGCTGCCGATCGTGCAGCGCTCGGTGAACTGGGTGCACGTCGCGCAGCGCTTCCCGGTGCGCGTGAAGCTCGACGAACCCGACGGCAAGCTCGTGCGTGTCGGCGCGAGCGCGATCGTCGAGGTCCGGCATGGCTCGGCCTGCCGCTGACGTCCGCTCGCCGGGCCCGCGCGAAGTCCTGCGGCTGCTCGCGCCGTTTCCGGGACGCGCGGCCATGGCCGTGCGCGTCGCGCTGATCTGCGCGCTCGTCGTGCTCGTGACAAGCGGGTACGGCACGCCCGAAGCCGCGATTTCCGCGTACGTCGTGTTCTTCCTGAACCGCGCCGATCGCGTGACGAGCGCCTTGCTCGCGGTCGCGATGCTGTTGCTCGTCACGATCGTGATCGCGCTCGTGATCGGCGTCGCGATCTTCAGCATCGAGTATTCGGTGCTGCGCGTCGCGTGCATGGCCGTGCTGTCGGTCGGGCTGCTCTACCTGACGTCCGCCAGCAAGCTGCGCCCCGTCGGCGCGATCCTCGCGATGATCGTCGGTTTCGGGCTCGACCAGCTGGGCCTCGCGCCGGTCGGCGAAGCCGCGACGCGCGCGCTGCTCTATGCCTGGCTGATGGTCGCGATCCCGGTCGGCGTCGCGATCGTCGTCAACCTGCTGATCGCGCCGTCGCCGCGCAAGCTCGCGCACGCGCAGCTCGCGAAGCGGCTGCGGCTCGCCGCGCGGCGGCTGCGCGGCGACGACGACGCGCGCGCCGGGTTCGACGCCAGCCTGCGCGAAGGCGACAAGCCATTGCTCACGTGGCTCAAGCTGTCGAAGCTCGAAGGCTCGTCGTCGGGCGCGGATGTCGTCGCGTTGCGGCAGGCCGTCGCGTCGAGCACCGCACTGCTCGTGGCGGTGGCGCTCGCGGATCGCGAACCGCAGGCGCGGCTGCCCGACGCGTTCGCCACGCCGATCGCGACGACGCTCGACGAGATGGCCGCGATCCTCGAACGGGGCGGCTATCCGGTCGACGTGACGCTCGCGCTGCCAGCCGCCGATGCGCTGCCGCCGCTCGCACGCGTCGTCGCGACGGACCTGCACGCCGCGATCACGCGGTTCGCGGAACCGCCCGCGATCGACACGGCGGCCGCGCCGGCCGATACCGCCGACGCGCGCGCCGCCGGCCAACCGGCCGCACCCGCGGCACCGCCCGCGCCGCGCGGCGGCTTCTTCCTGCCGGATGCACGCACCAATCCCGACCATATCCGCTATGCGCTGAAGACGACGGTCGCGGCGATGTTCTGCTACCTGCTGTACTCGCAACTCGACTGGTCAGGCATCCATACCTGCTTCATCACCTGCTACATGGTGTCGCTCGGCTCGACGGCCGAAACGGTCGAGAAGCTCACGCTGCGCATCGCCGGCTGCATCGTCGGCGCGCTGATCGGCACCGCCGCGCTCGTGTTCGTCGTCCCGTCGCTGTCGTCGATCGGCGAACTGATGGCGCTCGTCTTCGTCGGCGCGTGGCTGTCCGCGTGGGTCGCGTTCGGATCGCCGCGCATCGCGTACGCGGGCTTCCAGGTCGCGTTCGCGTTCTTCCTGTGCGTGATCCAGGGCGCGGGCCCCGGCTTCGACCTGACGCTCGCGCGCGATCGCACGATCGGCATCCTGCTCGGCAACGTGGTCGTGTATCTCGTGTTCACGCGCATCTGGCCGGTCAGCATCGGCAAGCAGATCGACACGGCGCTCACGGCGCTGCTCGACCAGTGGCGGCGCGTGACGCAGATCGCGCAGCCGGCCGAACGGCGCGCGCTGGCCGCCGACGCGTTCGCCCGTCACGGCGCGATCTCGCAGGAGCTCGGCCTGATCCACTACGAACCGTCGTGGGTGCGGCCGGCCGCGACGTGGCTGGCCACGCGGCGACGCGCGCTCGCGGAACTCGGCGCGCTCGAAGACCCGCTGTTCCTGCTCGCCGAACGCAAGCCGGGCGACGCGGCGATCGGCGCGCAACTCTCGCGCGTCACTGCCCCGGGCGACGACGAAACGACGCCCCGCACGCCTGCCCCGGCGCCACCGTCGAGCGCCGCCACCCCCACCGACCCCGCGCGCGACGCGCTGCTGAACCTGATCGACACGCGGCTCGCGCGGATCGCCGACGCCGCCCGTCAAGCCACACCGAAGGAGCCTGCCCCTCATGCGCGTACCTGAACCACCGGCCGCCTCGATCGCCGCCGCCGCGCTCGCGACCGCCGTCGCGCTGGCCGGCTGCGCGACGTCGTCGATCGATCTGGCGCCGGCGGCGCCCGACCGCCCGTGGCAGCCGCAAACGTCGGCCGCGGGCGACATCGTGGCGGCGCCACCGCGCGCATCCACGCAAGGTGCGCACGACTACACGCTGCCTGCGTCGCCGGCGCTCGCGTCGGTGTCGGCGCCGGCCGCGCTCGATGCCGCGCACGCGTACACGCTGCCCGAGCTGATCGATCTCGCCGAATCGGCGAACCCGCTGACCCGCATCGCCTGGAACGACGCGCGCAACGCGGCGCTCGCGGTCGGCCTCGCCAAGTCCGCCTATCTGCCGCGCCTGTCCGCGACGGCAATGGGCGCGTACCAGGCGAACCACGGCTCGACGTCGACGATCCTCGGCGATTCGTCGAGCAACACCACCGTGCACGGCACGATTTCGGCGCTGTCGCTGCAATGGCTGCTGTTCGATTTCGGCGGCCGCGCGGCGCGCGTCGAAGCGGCCGAACAGGCATCGATCGCGTCGAACGTCGCGTTCACGGCCGTGCACCAGCAGGTGATCCACGACGTGACCGTCTCGTACTACCGCTACGAAGCCGCCCGCGCGCGCGCGCTGAGCGCGCAACAGGGCCTCGCGAACGCGGACGCGATCCTCGCGGCGTCCCGCGCGCGGCTCAAGCACGGCGTCGGCACGATCGTCGAGCTCGCGCAGGCGACGCAGAACCGCGCGCAGGCGAACCTCGCGCTCGTGCAAGCGAACGGCGCCGAAAGCGACGGCTACCTCGCGCTCGTCTCCGCGCTCGGCATCTCGCCGCTGTCGAAGCCGACGATCGCCGCGCTGCCGAAGCGGCCGCTGCCGCCCGCGCTCGGCTCGTCGGTCGACGCGATCGTGTCGGACGCGATCGCACGCCGGCCCGACCTGCAGGGCGCGTTCGCGGTCGAAAAGGCCAATCGCGCGAAGATCAAGGCAGCGGAAGCCGCGTTCATGCCGAAGATCTTCCTGTCCGCGTCGACGTCGTATGCGAGCGGCGGCACGGCCATCTCCGCGCTGCCCGCGATCGGCGACCAGGCGCCGACCGTCAACCTGAACGGCAGCCGCTACGGCGGCGGCGTGTTCCTCGGCGTGACGATTCCGCTGTACGACGGCGGCCTGCGCTCGGCCGTGCTGATGCAGGCGCGCAACGACGCGCAAAGCGCGTCCGCGCGCCTCACGCGGACCAAGGAGGAAGCGGTGCGCCAGGTCGTCGCCGCGCAGAACGCGGTGCAGACGAGCCTGGCGTCGCACGACGCCGCGAAGGCGCTCGTCGATGCCGCGCAAACCAGCTACGACGCGGCGCTGACCGCGTACCGGAACGGCGTCGGCTCGGTCACCGACGCGACGATCGCGCAAAGCCAGTTGCTCGCCGCGCGCAACGCGGAAGTCGACAGCTATGCCGGCGCATTGTCGGCCGCCGCCGCGCTCGCGCTCGCGACGGGCACGATCGGCGCGGCGCAGTAGCGCCGCCGCCAGGCGGTTGACGCAGGCGCGCGCCGCCCACTAGAATGCCGCCCATTCTTCCTTCAGGAACCATCGTGGACAGTTGCAGCACTCCGTTGCGTGCGCCGCTTGCCGCCTGAACGCCTGTCCGCCGCAGTTCTCCTGCCACGGCTCGCGTTCCGCGAGCCGCACGCTCACCCCGTTCACACTGAATGACGCATTCGCGCGGTACAGTACCGCGCGATGACGGCTATCGCCGCGTCGCGTTCGGCCTTGCGCCGCGGCGACGCGCGCCGGCATGCGCTTCTTGCACGGCAGGACAACCATGACTTTCGATTTCGCACTCCGTCTTTTCACCGCGTTCGCCTGCGGCGTCGCCATCGGCCTCGAGCGCCAGATGCGCCAGCGCACGGCCGGCCTGCGCACCATCACGCTCGTCGCGAGCGGCGCATGCCTGTTCGTCACGCTCGGCGTGCTGACCGGCAACGGCGTCGCGGGCGTCACGCAGATCGCCGCGTACGTCGTGTCGGGCGTCGGCTTTCTCGGCGGCGGCGTGATCATGCGCGACAAGGGTTCGATCCAGGGCATCAACACGGCCGCGACGCTGTGGTGCTCGGCCGCCGTCGGCGTGCTGGCCGGCTCCGGTCACTACGTGCCCGCGCTCGCCGGCACGGGTGTCGTGCTGCTCACCAATACCGTGCTGCGCGGCGTCAGCCAGGCCATCAACGCGACGCCCGTCTCGAACGCCGACCTCGTGCGCGAATACCAGATCACCGTGATTTGCCTCGCCGCCGACGAAGTGCACATCCGCACGCTGCTGTCGAACGCGATGTATGCGAAGCCGCTGTCGTTCCAGAGCCTCACGAGCGAGGACGTGCCCGACCAGCCGGACCGGCTGAAGGTGACCGCGACGCTGAAGCTGCATCCGAAGGATCAGCAGAAGCTCGAGCAGATCGCGAGCCGGATGAGCATGGAGAAAAGCATTTCCAGCGTGAGCTGGACCGCGAAGGAAGCGGAGCCGATGATGGAGTGAGCCGCGTGGCGGCCGCCGCATCCGGCGCCGCCGTCGCGTCGCGTCGCGTCGCGCTGCGTCAGGGTGCTTCGATGAGCCCGGCCGAGATCGCCTTGACGACCGCCTGGACCTTGTTGGTCGCGCCGAGCTTCTCGAGGATGTTGTTCACGTGGAAGTTGACCGTCCGCTCCGAGATGCTGAGGATCTGGCCGATTTCGCACGCGGTCTTGCCCTCGGCCGTCCAGCACAGCACCTCGCGCTCGCGCGCGGTCAGCGTGACGCCCGCCGCCGGCGACAGCTTCGGCACCATGAAGCGGCTCATCAGCGAATGCGACAGGTTTGCGAGCCAGTTGGTCTGCAGCGTCAGCATGTTGATCTCGGCCGGCGTCAGCCGGTCGGCATGGCGGGCGATGCTCAGCAGCCCGAACGCGCCGCGCGCCGCCCAGCTCGACTGCGCGACGCCCACCGACAATCCGAAATCGCGCGCGTCCTGCCACAGCGGGCACGGATCGATCCGGTCGACGTCCGGCCACACGATCATGTTGGTGCTGAGCGCGCCGTCACGAACCGTCGAATCGATCTCGATGTAGTTCTGCGCCTGGTAGTGCGCCATCCAGCCGTCCGGATAGGTATCGAAGATGGCGACGGCCGGCTTCGAAACGGGCAGCGGTACGCGAATGCCGTAACAGCAGTATTCGAATCCGAGCCGCTTGGAATAGGCGGCGATCCGCTGGAAGAGCTGCTGCTCGTCCTCCGCGGCGCTGAATTGTTGGTAGGCATCCTGCCAGCGCAGTTCCATTCTTTCTCCGACAACGTCACGCTGTCATACTTGTCAGGTTTCAGTACCCGTTCGAGGCTGATACATTCCGCGCATGACTTCACCCTTGCTGCACCCTGTCCCCGGCCCGTCCCCGGACGGCTACGTACGCCTGTCAGAAGGCGCACTGGCCGCACTCGTGCTCGACCATGTCGCGAGCGGCCTCGATCCGTCGCTGCTGGCCGAACTGCGCGACAACGCGATCGACGCCCGCCTCGCCGGCTATACCGAATGGCATCGCACGGCCGGTGCCGGCGTCGCCTACGTGACGGTCGGCTGGGACTGGTACCTCGAACGCGCGACGGGCACGTTCGTGATCGCGGGCGGCGACGTTCGCAGCAACGTGATGGCCATCGACGCCAAGGGCGCCGACATCGGCATGTTGCGCACGGCCGCCGCGCTCGCCGCACGACTCGCCGCCCTCGACTGGCCCGCCGCGGTCGCGTCGGCCCTGCTCGGGCACAACGACGCCTATCATGCCGGTCCGACGCTCCAGTGACAACCGGCCGCGCATTCCTCTGACGATTTTGCAAGACTGGCGCTCTTTATAAGCAAAAGCGGCGCGGTTTTCAATCCCGTTGATCAAGAAACCGTTACCACGTCCCGAATGGCGTCTTTACGCCGTCACCCTGTAAGAGTTACCAGTTACAGGCTCCTCGTGCCGCGCGCTGTAATGCACGCATACAAAAGCACAGATCCGAGGACATCCATGCAGACCTTCGTTCACGAGGAAGGGCGGTTGCCACACGAACTCGCGGCGGATCTCGGGCGCTATCGGCGCCGCGTGTTCGTCGAGCAGCTCGGTTGGGCGCTCCCGTCGGCGAACGAAAGTTTCGAGCGTGACCAGTTCGATCGCGACGATACCGTCTACGTGTTCGCGCGAAACGCCGACGGCGACATGTGCGGATGTGCGCGCCTGCTGCCGACGACGCGCCCGTATCTGCTGAAGTCGCTGTTCGCCGACCTGGTCGCCGAGGACATGCCGCTGCCGCAATCGGCCGCCGTCTGGGAATTGTCGCGATTCGCGGCGACCGACGACGAAGGCGGCCCGGGCAACGCCGAATGGGCCGTGCGGCCGATGCTCGCGGCCGTCGTCGAATGCGCGGCGCAGCTCGGGGCGCGGCAGTTGATCGGCGTGACGTTCGCGAGCATGGAGCGGCTGTTCCGCCGGATCGGCATACACGCGCACCGCGCAGGCCCGCCGAAGCAGGTAGATGGGCGTCTGGTGGTCGCGTGCTGGATCGACATCGATCCGCAAACGTTTGCTGCACTAGGAATCGAGCCGGGGCAGGCCGCCCGGCAAGCTATCGCCGCCTGAGCCGGAACGCGCGTTTCCGTCCGGGGCGGCATCGTAACGAAGGAGAACCAACGTGGACCAGTCTCAGGTCTTTCGCGCGATGATGCCCGGGTTGACGAGCGCCAGCGGCGCCCGCGTCACGGTCGCCTATCCGTCGTTTCCCAGGCCGTTGCCGCTCGTGCGGCTCGACCGCCGCGGGCTCGTGTTTCGTGCCGCCGGCGCCGCACCGCTCGTGTGCGGGCTGCCGCGCCCGGCAACCCTGCTGGTCGCGGACGAGCCGCTGTGCTCGCTGCGCCTCGTGATCCGCGACATCGCCGCGACCGGCGACGGCCGCCACGACTTGACGATGCAGCCGTCCGGCGCCGCCGGCGACGAATTGCTGTGGCACGCGTTGCGCGATCGCGAGCCGTACCGGCGAATTCGGCACCCGCTCGCGCCGGTCGATCTGCCCGTTCCCATCGACGGCGAACCGCATGCGGCGGCCGGCGAAACCGCGGCGCGCCCGTCGCGCAGCGCGGCTTTCCGCCTGCCCTGCCACAGCGACGCGCTGTTCTTCGCGGACTGGCTCGAATATCACTTCGATGAACTGCGCGCGTTGTCGCAACAGCACGGGCCGCAACTGCAGCTCAATCAGCTCGAACGACAGGTTGACGATGACGAGGTCGGCGTGCGTTTCGTCTACGACATCGACGGGCATGCGACGCGACACGCATTGACCGACTGCGCGCGCGAGGCATGTGCATGGATCGAGACGGAGATGCGCAGCAAATACGCGCTGCCCGTCGCGCAAGAGCGGTTCGGCGCGTTTGCCGCGCATGCGCGGGCCGGCGGCATGTGAATGCGGCCGTGCCGCGGGCCGCCACCAGGCGGGTTGCGCGGCGGCAAGTTGTGCAGATACAACGAGCGCTTGCAAACGTCCGGGTTTTCCCTTAAATTTACGTCTGTCTCCTCCATGTCTCCAAACATGGATTCAGCCCGCTCCAGCAGCGGGCTTTTTTATTGCCTAAATGGTTTACGGGGCCACATCACCCTCCCCGTCTGGCTAGCCTGCTGGACGCATACCCGTCGGTCGCAGCCAGTAGTGGTGTATCGCAAATATCAGCGCGACCGCGACGACAAGCGCCAGCAGCAGGTACAACCAGCCCTTTCTGGTCGTCGGCAGGTCCGTCAGGGCACCGACTTCGCCCGTCAGCGCCGCCAACGCGACCATCGCCAGGCCGGCCAGCACCAACGTCCCCTTTGCCACCCATCCGAACGCGGCCTCCAGCCCGGCTGCCCATCGCGACTGGCGGTAAGGTCCGGCAACCGGCCGGCGCAGATCGGGCTTACCCATTCGTCAGTTCCCTACCGGCATGCGCGTGCCCGCACGTCGTGCGGCAAGCGCCGCCGATCGCATGAATGCGAAGGTCTTGTTGATGGGTAGCCGCTGCGATGCGGAGTGCGCACACTCGATCGAAATGCGTCATGTTTTCTTTCGCGAGACGAGGCTCAGCACAATTCGATTCGTTTGGCCGGGCCGAATCGATATCGTTCGATACAGCCAGTATCGCCCGAAACACGATCCGCTCGCCTCGCCCAATCGCGATCGACCGGCTTATCATTGACCGGCCAGCCACTTCCCGTCGAGGTCATCTTGCACGCCCATCTGCGCATTGCCCGCCCGGTCAACAACCTCGCCCGCACCGAACGCATGTATCGCGACGGCCTCGATCTGTCGGTACTGGCGCGCTTCGACGATCACGACGGCTTTTCCGGCGTAATGCTCGGCCGCGAAGGCCTCGACTATCACTTCGAGTTCACACACTGCCCCGACCATCCGATCGCGCCGTCGCCGACGCCCGAGGATTTGATCGTGTTCTACCTGCCCGATCGGCCGAAATGGGAAGCCGCCTGCGAGCGCGCGACCGCACACGGCTTCATGCCCGTGACGTCGTTCAATCCGTACTGGGAAATTTCCGGCCAGACCTTCGAGGATGCAGACGGTTACCGGATCGTGTTGCAGAACGGTACGTGGCGCTGATGGGCTGACGTGCGTGAGCCGTTACACGGCGGGGTGGCTGCCGCCGGTGGTAGCACATCCGCACTCGCCGGTCGCCAACGATGCAGCGTCAGACGTTCGATATCGATTCGATGGCGTGATCGTTACGGGAGTACGGAAGGACGACTGTGGACTCAATGCAGATGACGCCACAAGCGCGGCACTGGAACGCATGAGGGGAAGGAAGTCGCGATCGTCGCTTGTACCAGCGACGATCGGAAGAATTGCTGACGAGAAACGAGCGCTAGCGCCGCCCGCTCAGGTTACTCGTTTTCCTCGAAGTAGTGCCCGAACTTCGTCTGCTTCGTGCGGATATATCGCTCGTTTTCCTCGCGCACGGGCACCGCAAGCGCCACGCGCTCGCAGACGGGAATGCCATGCTTCACGAGCGTGTCGAATTTCTTCGGATTGTTGCTCATCAGCCGCACCGACGTCACCCCAAGGATGCGCAGGATCGCAGCGGCCGAGTCGTACTCGCGGGCGTCGTCGGGCAGGCCGAGATCGAGGTTCGCCTCGACGGTGTCGCGCCCCTGCTCCTGCAACGCGTACGCGCGGATCTTGTTGCTCAGGCCGATGCCGCGGCCTTCATGGCCGCGCAGATACAGCAGCACGCCGCGGTCTTCGGCCGCGATGTAACGCAATGCGAGATCGAGTTGCTCGCCGCAGTCGCAGCGGTACGAGCCGAACACGTCACCGGTCAGGCATTCGGAATGCAGCCGGGTCAGCACGGACTGCTCGCCCGTCACGTCGCCCATCACGAGCGCGAGATGTTCGGCATCGCTGCCCGATACGCGAAACGCGTATGACGTGAACGTACCGTAGCGCGTAGGCAGCGACGCCGTGGCGACGAGCGTCACGCACTCGTCGGCCTGGCCATTGCCCGGCGTGGGCGATTGGGGACGCGAAGACATCATGAATTCAATCGAAACGTTCAGGAATGTAGGAGTTGTGTGGATGGTGCGTGACGGGAGTTTACCGCTAATCTGGAAACGTCACGCGACTGCCGCCGCCCGCCCGGCTATACTGGGCTCACCGGGTGACGCGCATCACGCCCCGCCTGCCCTGCATCGACCTGCACACGGAGAAAGCGAATGAGCACGACTGTCGCGCAAATTCTCAAGGCCAAGCCGGATTCGGGCCGCACCATCTACACCGTCACGAAGAGCGACTTCGTCTACGACGCCATCAAGCTGATGGCCGAAAAGGGCATTGGCGCGCTGCTGGTCGTCGACGGCGACGACATCGCGGGCATCGTCACCGAGCGCGACTACGCGCGCAAGGTCGTCCTGCAGGACCGCTCGTCGAAAGCCACCCGCGTCGAGGAAATCATGACGGCAAAGGTGCGCTACGTCGAACCGTCACAATCCACCGACGAGTGCATGGCGCTGATGACCGAGCACCGGATGCGCCACCTGCCCGTGCTCGACGGCGGCAAGCTGGTCGGTCTCATCTCGATCGGCGACCTCGTGAAGAGCGTGATCGCCGATCAGCAGTTCACGATCAGCCAGCTCGAACACTATATCCACGGCACGCCCACCGTCACGTCCGCCTGATCCGGCCCAGCAAAAAAGGCCCAAACGCGTCAGCGTCTGGGCGGAAAGCCGCCGGCATGCGGCGACGGAGGTTCTGCTCCTGCGGGCGAACGACGCGCGCAACGGGCGCGCGTCTCGTCAATTCAGCGGTGCGCTCGGGCAGGACCGGGGACGTTCAATCAGTTACCGAAGTAGACCGAGTTCACCGGATTCGGCGCTTCCCGCGTCACGCGACGGCCGGCTTGCGCGGCCCCCGTGGCCACGGCACCGTAACCGCTCGTGTCGGCTTGCGCGAGCATCGGCTGGTTCGGCTGGATACGCTGCTCGGCGGCCTGAATGTTGCTCGGATATTGCGAATCGCTCGCCAGCGGCTTGTAGCCGTTCTGCTCGAGTTGCACGAGTTCGGCCTTGACCTGAGCGCGGGTCAACCCCTGCTCGGACTGCGCGAACGATGCAATCGGAGCGGCAAGGACGGATGCGGCGATGGCTGCGTAGATGATCGACTTCATGATTTACCTCCGGAATATGTTCTCTTTTGACGTCGCCTCGGCAGGACTGTCTGAAGCGATTGAATTCAGTGTAGTGCGCGCCATTCCAAGGGGAAACCCTTAGTTTGAATATACAGCGTTGCATTTTTGGAAAAAATCGCACACTGTTTCCAGACACGGTCGTTGCAACTTGCTTCATCTACACAACAATCGCTGACGAAAGGCCAACAGCCGGATCACCTGTCCGGAAGGTTGTGTTGTAGAATCGTAAGGTTCTATTCGCCAGTCGATATTCCATCCACCATGTACGCGCTCACGCCCATTTCGGTTTCGCCGTCCGGCCCGGCCGGCGTGCGCGCGCGTGCCGGCCAGCCGGCACACCCCCTCGCTCGACGCACGGCCCAGGCGCCGCTCGCCCCTGCCCGGCGCCTGATCTGACCGCTCGGTCTCCACCCGGAGCCAGGTTAGACAGGCTCCGGGCGATCCTCATAGGCACGCCACGCCTGCCCCTGCCGATCATTTGGAGAACTGCCATGAAACAACGCCTTTACCAGCTGACCGAACTCGACGTCGCTCGCCTCGAAAAGCACGCCGAGCACAATCCGCGCTTCCAGACGATGCTCGACACGCTGCTCGAACGCGCCGACATCGTTCAGCCCGACGCCATCAAGGCAAACGTCGTCACGATGAACTCGCAGATCACGCTGCTCGACGAAGCGACCCAGGAACAGGCCACCTGGACGATCGTTTATCCGGACGCCGCCAACCTCGAACTCGGCCGCCTGAACGTCTTCTCGCCCGTCGGCATGGCGCTGCTGGGCACGCAACGCGGCCAGATGGTCAAGGTGATGCAGCCGAGCGGCGCCGAAAAGCTGATGAAGGTCGCCGCGATCGTGTTCCAGCCGGAAGCCAACGGCGAATACACGCGCTGAGCCGCCGGTCGACCAGCGCCGCGCGATACGGGCGCAAAACGGAAAAAGCGAGGCACCGGCCTCGCTTTTTTGCATCCGGACGATCCGGATTGCCGCCATCGCGTTCAACAGACGAAAAAAAGGCGCCCGAAGGCGCCTTTTTTGATGCTGCGAAGCGGGTTACCCCGCCCGTCACGCTTAGAAGCGGTGACGCAGACCAACCGTTGCTGCGGTTTGGTTGATCGACGAGCTCGGAGCCGTCGACAGGTCGCCGTTGTAGATCGACGCGCCGCCAGCGTTCTTCGAAGCACGTTGGTACACAGCTTGTGCGTAGACGTCCGTGCGCTTCGACAGTGCGTAGTCAGCTTGCAGACCGAACTGGTTCCAGTGTGCGCTCGAACCATCAACCTTCGCGTTCGTGTACGTGTAAGCAGCACCCAGGCCGAGAGCCGGCGTCAGGTTGTACTTTGCGTTGACTTCGTAGTTGTCAGCGCGCAGCGACGGAACGCCTGCAGCGCGGTTGTCGATACGCGATTGCGTCCATGCAGCACCGACTTGTGCCGGGCCGAATGCGTAGCCAGCAGCAGCACCGTACGTACGGACACGGCCTTGTGCAGCGATGTTCGTCGCGCCGTTGGCGTTGGTACCGTCACCCAGGTTTGCTTGCGAGTATGCTGCACCCAGCTTCAGGCCTTGGAACTGGTACGACAGGCCGCCGCTGTATGCACGGTTGTTGCCGAAGTTCTGGTTGTTCGAGAACGAGTACGTGCCGCCGAATTGCAGGCCAGCGTAGTTAGCGCTCGTGTACTTGATCGAGTTGTTCAGCGCGACATCACCGTTCGTGCTCAGGCGGTCGTTGTTCAGCGGGTGAGCGAAGTACGTGCCGCCCCACGAACCCGTTGCCGTCAGCGGCGCCAGGTAGTCTTGCGTTGCGTCGTATTGCTTACCCAGCGTGACCGTGCCGTACTGGCTCGACAGGCCGACGAATGCTTGACGGTTGAACATGCCACCGTTGTTGCCCAGACGGCCGTTACCGATGTTGAAGCCGCTTTCCAACGTGAAGATTGCCTTCAGGCCGCCACCGAGGTCTTCCGAACCACGCAGGCCGAAACGGCTCTGGTCGATACCCGAGCCCATCGACCACAGCGACTTGCTGGCGACGTTGCTTTGGTAGGTGATGCCTGCGTCCAGCACGCCGTACAGCGTGACGCTGCTTTGCGCGTGAGCGACGGTAGCGAACGATGCTGCAGCTGCTGCAACGATCAGAGTCTTGTTCATTCGTGGAGCTCCCTTCTAAAAAGAGGCAGGTCTCGCGACCTTGTTCATAAACGGTCTGCAACCGCCCGGGAGCGCCATCGGTCCTGCTGGCGGCGCCCGGATAGTTGCCCGTTTGGGAACCGTGAGTTTAGGGGTGTACCCTAGGGGAGCGATCCGCAAATAAAGAAATAAGCTTTTCCAGAACTAGAAATAATGAAAGTGGGGCCGCGTCATAAGTATTTGTTTTAACGTCTATTTTTGACTTCTTGACGACGGCTTTTTGGAGGCTTTCATCGCATCATTCTTTCATGTCATCGTCTTGACGGTTGCATAGAAACAACAAGCGGATTCGGTTCGGCACCCCGAAAACGGTAATTTTTACCCAATTCAATCTCAAATATTGGCCACCCCGCATCTAAAACGTCCGCGTCGCCCCCTAAACAGGGAGCGGCGCCTGCGCCACGGCGAGATCCGTCAGCCATCGGAAAGCAAAACAGGCGGCTCGCCCCCGCCGTGACACGCGGTAACAGCCTTAACCGCCCGCGTAACCCGGCGCGTGGGCCGGCAGGCTAATGTAAGGCGGCCTCGAATACCGAACAGGAACCGCCATGAATCGACGCTCGTTGCTGCGCGCCATCGGATTGACTGCCGCCTTCGTCGGCACCGGCTGGCTGCGCGCCGCCTCGGCCCAGCCCGCCCCGCCCGTGTATCGCCCCTCCGGTCCGAACCGCGTACCGGGCGGGCCGCCCTATGCGGATCGGCCGAGCTTCGCACCGCCGGCGGCACGCCACGATCGTCGCCCGCCGCCGCCGCGGCCGCACGGCTATATATGGACGGACGGCTACTGGCGCTGGCAGCGCGGTCGCTATATATGGGTGTCCGGTCGCTGGGTCGCACGGCGCCCCGGGCGCCGCTGGGTGCCCGGCTACTGGCGCCGCCAAGGGCCGGTCTGGGTCTACGTCGACGGTTCGTGGCGGTAAGCAGCGGCTCGATACCGGCCGATGAAGCGCCCGGGCCGGACGGCGCGCGAGAACCGCCGCCGTTCGCGCCACGGAATCAGTCGCCACGGCAAGGGTGCCAAATCAACCTATCGTCGGGCTATCCATTCCGACGCCATCCTTCGGACAACGAAGTCACGCGATGGCGATGCGAATGCATCCGCACATGCTTCAACCCGTCGAGCTCGTCCGCCGCGCACCGCCGGTCAACGAACCGATGCACGCAGCGCACTCAACGCCCGCCGCCTTCCTGCTCGCGCGCCCGACGGCGCGCCGCGCAGATCGCGCGATGATGTTCGTCGGCCCACCGGATCATCGCCTGCATCGGCGTCAGGAACGAACGCCCGAGGTCGGTCAACGCATATTCGACACGCGGCGGCACTTCGGCGAACAGCGTGCGGCTGACGAAACCGTCGTGTTCGAGCCGCTTCAGCGTGCGCGACAGCATCTGGTTCGACACATCGCCGATCGTACGGCCGAGTTCGTTGAAGCGCATCGTTCCGCCCGCCAGCGCCTCGAGTACGAGCAGGCTCCACTGGTCGCCGATGCGGTCGAGCACATCGCGGATCGGGCATGGCTGATCGAGTTCGACGGATTCGTCGGCGGACGGAAGCGGCATGACGGCATTCTCTTTCAAGGGCGATGCGCGGTCACCGCGGCGTGACCTGTTCACACCGCGGTGACTTCTTGTGACGGGTTCGCGGCAACTGTACCATTCGATCGGCCCGACAGCCGCCCGGATTCGCCAGTTCAACGAAGCATGACGATGCCCCGCGGCGTCGCAATACCGGCAGCGGCAACGTGGCCTCGTCGGCGCGCCGTTGATGCCGATACGGCGTGCATGTCGCGCCCCGCGTGCACCGACCGCCGATCGTCGCGCGCCGCGCAAAGCCGCCGTCTCGCTCGCGCATCCCTCCACGAACCGTCAGACAAGGAAAACGCTACATGTCATCGTTCCGCTCCCCCGCTCGCGCCGTTGCCGCATTCGTTCTGCTGGCCGCATCATCGGCGGCCGCGCTGGCTGCCGGCCCGGCCACGCGCGACCTGGCCGCGGAGGAAGCCAACCGCCAGTTGGTGCTGACGTTCTACGACCGCTTCTTCAACCGGCACGAAGCAGTCGAAGCCGCCGCCGTCGTCGCGGACGACTACAAACAGCACAACCCGCACGTGCCGGACGGCAAGCAGCCGTTCGTGTCGTACTTCGTCGGCGCGTTCCAGAAGAACCCGGCTTCGCGCGCGCGCATCGTCCGCAGCGCGGCCGACGGCGATCTCGTCTACCTGCACGTGCATGCGACCGAGCGGCCCGGCGATCGCGGCGAAGCGGTGGTCGACATCTTCCGCGTGAAGGACGGCAAGATCGTCGAACACTGGGACGTGATCCAGCCGGTACCCGAAACGTCCGCGAACCGGAACACGATGTTCTGATTGTCCTGATGCACGAGGCCGGCGCGCGGCACGCCGCGACCGGCACCGCATCGCGCTCACCGGAGCGTCGGCCGGCCGCCGGGCAAGCGCGGATGCCCCGCGGCGGCGAACTCCCCTACAATCGTGCTTCGCCGCCGCGCCGGCCTCCGTCTCGCATGATCGCAATGCCGGCCACCGCGCCGCCGCACGCGACGCACGGCCTGCACGCGCGGCCGTTCGCGAAGACGGTGTCAACGATGAGCCCCGCCCATATTTCCCTGAGCAACGCCGGCGACCTGGTCGCCAGCCTCGGCAGTCCGCAGTTTCCCGCCCGGCTCTGGGCGTGGCTGCGCGAAACCGTCGACCCGCAGTCCCATTACAGCGTCGCGACGCGTTACCGTCGCGACGCGCCGTCGCACTCGGTCGACAGCGTCGACGTGCTGTTCTTCGCCGGCGGCGACGATCCGGACGGCACGCGCCACGCGCTCGATCTGTATATACAGGGCGACTGGCGCTCCGACACGCTGCTTCCGCACATCGAGCGCGCGACCGATTCGCAGCTCGTGTTCTCGTGCAACGAGGAAATCGACACGGCGACCGAGTACGGCCGCCAGTTCGCGCTCGGCGAGCTCGGCGAAGACTGCACGCTGCTCGGCAGCGAACGCGACTACGTCTATGCGTTCTCGCTGTTCCGCCGACGCGGCCAGCCGTCCTATACGCTGGCCGAACTGGCACTGCTGCGTCAGCTCGGCGATTTCGTGCTGCCGCTGCTGATCCAGCATGCGCGGCTCGCCCGCCTGACACCGCGCTCGGACGACGGCGCGCTGCTGCAGCGCTTCGAACAGCGCCTGGCGCGCAGCGGCGCGACGCTGTCGCAGCGCGAACGGCTCGTGTGCCGCGCGGTGCTGCAGGGCCAGCCTGTTCCGCGGATCGCCGACACGCTCGCGCTCAAGCCGAGCAGCGTACGCACCTATCTCGGCCGTGCGCTCGCGAAACTCGGCGTCGCGAACCGGGCCGGGCTCTTCGCGTGGTGCGTCGAGGAAGAAGCAACGCCGGAAGACCGCGGCAACTAGCCGCCACCGCTACGTCGTGACTTCTACCGTCCGTCCTCCTTTGTCGCGCGTTGTCCTCAAAACGATGACAGACAGCCGCCGCTCCCGCTCCTAGTATCTGTCTCCACCGACGACAGGAACGCGTCGGATGCCACGGAGACACGCAATGCCGAATACCGGAGGGACGCCGGCCCGCGCGGCCGCGTGCACGTCGATCGCCGCTGTACCGATACGCGCTCGTCGACGAACCCGGCATGACGCTCCGGTAGCCGTGGTCGGCCTTCATCCCCGCGCAGCCCCACCTTTGCCGCGCGGCGCCGGGACATAACGCCCCGCATCCCATTCCAACCCGACCGGGTTCATGCGACCGGACGAGCCACACGGCCCGCCCGTCGGACGCGTGCGCCCGTCGACACGCCCCCATCCGGAGGAGACACATGCAACACGCCGATACCGTCTATCTGAACGGCCTGCTTTACACGGGCGACGCGCAGCGCCGCTTCGCGCAGGCCCTTGCGACGAAGGACGGCAAGATCGTCGCGGTCGGCCGCGACGACGACATCCGCCTGCTGGCCGGCCCCGCGACGCGCACGGCCGACCTCGCCGGCCGCCTGATGCTGCCCGGCTTCATCGACGGTCACGTCCATCCGCTCGAAGGCCATCAGATCCTCGGCGACTTCGACCTGTCCGGCATCAACGATCCGGACACGATCGTGCAACGCATCCGCGCATGCGCCGATGCGACGCCGAACGAGCCGTGGGTCTATCTCGGCGGCGCGAACCTCGCCGCGTTCGGCGCGTATCCGACCCGCGAACGGCTCGACCGGGTCGTGCCCGACCGGCCGCTGCTCGTGGTCGGCTTCGACGTGCACAGCGGCTGCCTCAACACGAAAGGGCTCGAAGCGGCCGGCATCCGCACCGATACGCCCGATCCGTCCGGCGGCGTGATCGAGCGCGATGCGTCGGGCGCGCCGACCGGCGTCGTGCATGAAGCGGCGTTCTACCGCGTCTGCCCGATCATTCCGCAACTGAGCCCGGCCGGCTACCCGAAGTCGCTCGCGAAAGCCCATGCGATGGCGCACGGCTACGGCATCACCGGCTGGTTCGACGCACGCGTCGAGGAGGCGGAACTCAAGGCTTACGCCGACGCGCAGCGCGCCGGCACGCTGAAGGCCTACATGAGCGCGGGCCTCTATGCGAACCCGCGCCGCGATCCGCGCGAGCAGGTCGAACGCTTCGTCGCGTGGCGCCGTGAGTACGAGCGCGACAACCTGCGCCTGCATACGGTGAAGATCTTCGTCGACGGCGTGCCCGAATCGAAAACCGCCGCGCTGCTCGAGCCGTACGCCGGCACCGACGACTGCGGCCTCGCGCTGTGGAGTCAGGACGCGCTGAACGAAATCTGCCTGCTCGCCGATACGGCCGGCTTCGACCTGCACTTCCACACGCTCGCCGACCGCGCGGTGCGCATGACGCTCGACGCGCTCGAAACCGTCCAGCGCCGCAACGGGATGCGCGACCGGCGCGCGCAGCTCGCGCACCTGCAACTCGTCGATCCGGCCGACATGAGCCGCTTCAACCGGCTCGGCGCGATCGCGAGCGTGCAGACGCTGTGGACCGCCGCCCGCGAGGAGCAGCAACAGCTCTACCGCGACCTGCTCGGCGCCGAGCGCACTGCGCGCAACTATCCGTTCCGCAGCCTGCGCAACGCGGGGGCGATGCTCGCGGCCGGTTCGGACTGGTCGGTCAGCACAATGGACCCGATGCAGATCATCCAGACGGGCGTCACGCACCGGCTGATCGACCAGCCAGACAGCCCGCCGTGGAATCCGCACGAACGGCTCGACCTGCTCACGATGCTCGAGGCCTACACGGTCAACACCGCGTATGCGCTGCGCTTCGACGACTGCACGGGCTCGCTCGAAGCGGGCAAGGACGCGAGCTTCGCGATCCTCGACCGCAATCCGTTCGCGCACCCGGTCGAGACGTTCGCGCAGACCCGCGTAATCGAAACGTGCTTCCGCGGCGAAGTCGTGTACGCCGCGCCGGGCTGGGCCGGCTGACGCGCGAACCGGCCGCCGTCACGCGACGCCGAGCCCCAGCACCTGGTCGGTCGTCAGCACGTCGCCGAACGTGTCCGACAGCGCGGCCAGCGTCGCACGATGGAGCTCGCGGTGCGGCACCGTGCCGCCGTCCGCGACGTCGAGGTCGCGCGTCGCACAGGCATCGTCGACGACGATCACCGCATAGCCCAGCGGCACCGCATCGCGTGCCGCGCCGGCCACGCACGCATGCGTCATCAGGCCGGTGACGATCAGCGTGTCGATGCCGGCCGCCTTGAGCCGCGCATCGAGATCGGTCGTCGGGAAGACGCTCACCGACGTTTTCTTCACGACGGCGTGATGCGGCGCCGGTTGCAGGTCCGCATGAAAACGGAAGCCGTCGCTGCCGTCGGCGAAGATCGGGCTGTCGGCCCTATCGACGTGCTGGACGTGGAACACCGGAATGCCCGCGCGATCGGCGAACGCGATCACGCGCTGCGTATTGCCCAGCGCGCGCGGCCCGTCCGGAATCGGCAGGCGGCCGCTGAAGTATTCGTTCTGGAAATCGATCACCAGCAGCGCGGTGCGGGCGGCGGCGATCGACGTCGGCGCGCTCGCGCCGGCCAGGGTACGGATGGTCGGATGTTGCATGACATGCTCTCTCGGTGGGTACATTGACGAAACGGCGCGCCGGCCCGGCCGGCGCCGCCGCACGCGGCCCGGAACCTCTCCGGCCGCGACGCGCCAGTGTCGGGCCGCGCGGCGCGATGCGACAGCGGCGCGCGGGACAACCTCCGACAGGATCGGGCCAACGTACGTGTGAGCAACTTACGAGAGCGCGGCCGTTCGCGCGCCCGGCCGCGTGCGGCCGTACGCGACCATCATCGCGAAGCTGAGCAGGAAACCCGCGCCGCCGATCAGCAGCAGTCCGATTTCGCCGAATACGGGCAGCAGGTTCGTCAGCGCACCCGTCACGACCCACGCGACCGCCATCACCGAGCCCGCGACGCCGAGCGCCCAGCCCTGCCGATCGTCGCTGACGGCATCGGAAAACGCCGTATACATCGTCGTGTACGCAACCATGTCGAAGCAGCCGAAGACCATCGCGAGCGCCCACAGCACCGGTTCGTGCGGAAACAGCGCGGACAGGATCTGGCCAAGGCCGGCCACGAGCAGGCCCGTCTTCGCGATATCGACCACGCGCCACACGCGCAACATCAACCGCACGACACACAGCAGCCCGAACACGAAACAGATGCCGATCACGCCGCTGAACAGCCCGAGCCGCGCGCTCGTATAGCCGAATTTCGCCTGCAACAGCAGCATGATGGTCTGCAGGTAGAGTCCGTAGCCGACCTGCATCAGGAAGAACACCACCGACAGGAACGCGACGTTGCGCTGTCGCGCGGCCTCCCAGATGATCCGCAGCGGCAGCAATGGATCGATGCGCGTATCGCCGCGCGGCGCGGCGGAATCGCGATACGACGCCCAGGTCCAGCCCGCGCAGATCAGCGACAGCGCGGCGACCAGCACGAACGGCGTGCCGTAGTCGAACAGCGGCGAGATCGTCCGGTCGGACGTGACGCCGCCGAGCACCGGGCCGACGATCACGCCCGCGCTGAACGCGAGCGACATGATGCTCATGTTGTACGCCTTCGTGTCGGGTGTGCTGAGATCGGTGATGGCCGCCTGCGCGATGCCCTGGCAGCCGGCCATCAGGCCCGTGAGCCCACGGCCGGCCAGCAGCAGCGCGATGCTGGCCCGCCACGCGCCGCCCGCCATCAGCGCGTAGCCGGCCGCGAGGCCGAGCACGCACAGCAGCAGGATCCGGCGGCGGCCGTAGCGATCGGACAGCTCGCCCATCAGCGACGAGCCGAAGAACATGCACAGCGGGTAGATCCCGTAGCCGAGGCCGAGATAGAAATTGCGCGCATGCGCGCCGGCGTCGGCCGGCAGGATGCCCGCGTGCGGATCGCTGAAGATCGCGGACATCATCGGATAGACGAGCCCGAACCCCATCGCGTCGAGCGCGATGGCGAGCAGGCAGGGGCCGAGCAGGGTGTAGTCGAGCCGGGACATGGCGACCTTCCGGACAGAGTGGACGATCGCCCAAGCGTAATGACGCGGCGGCCGCCGCGGTAGATGGCCGGCCGCGATGCTCATCATCGGCTCGCCCGATACCACGCCTGTGGCCCGCGCCGATGGATCGTGGCCCTATCTCGCGTCGCTGATGGCGCTGCCCGACCCGGACGCCGAGATCGAGTCGATCGCGCTGTTCGAGGACGAGATGTCCTTCGCCGCGTCGGTCGATTCGCCGTATGCGCAACGCGATGCGATCGATCTCCACGCATGCGGCGACGAACCGTTCGTGTCGCTCGGCGAAGGCTTCGCGACGCGCCACGGCTTCACGGAGGCGTTCCGCGCGGCCGGTGTCACGCCGAACGTCGTGATGCGCGTGGGCGACATCTTCTCGCTGATCAACCTCGTGTCGGGCGGCGTCGGCTGCTCGCTGCTGCCGGGCCGCGTGCGCGATCTGGTCGCGCACCGGATCGCGCTCGCGACCGCTCGCCGGACCGACGATCCGCCAGACGATCGGCCTGAGCTTCCTGCATCGTCGCGAGCGCGACCCGAACCTGCTCGCGCTCGCGACCGTGTGCCGGCTGACGGTCAACGGGCCGAACGCGCGGTAACGCGTCGAGCGCATTGCCCGCCTTTCAGTTCGCGCACGCGTTGCGTCGGGGCGCCGCATCGCACGACGCTGCGTGCGCCTACTCGTCCGTTTGGATGGCACGAAACACGCGCTTTGTTGCGATCATGGCCGTCATGCATCGCACGGCACGCACCGGTGCGTCCGCCACGGAGACGACATGCACGACCCCGCCCTCGGCCCCATCGACCAGATCGGCTACGTAGTCGCCGACCTCGACCGCAGCATCGCGCGCTGGCGCGCCCGCCATGAGGTCGGCCCGTGGACCGTGTTCCGCAACGTGCGGCTCGACGGCCGCCATCTCGGCGAACCGGTGACGGTCACGATGGACGTCGGGCTCGCGTATCGCGGCGATCTGCAGATCGAACTGATACACGTGACGAACGACACGCCGTCGCCGTATCGCGACGCGCACGGGCAGCCGCTCGTCGGCCTGCATCACGTCGCGTGGGTCGTCGACGATCTCGATGCGGCGGTCGCACGGCTCGCCGCCCGCGGCCTGCGCGTCGTGTTCGATGCGCACAACGCGGCCACACGCGTCGCGTATCTCGACGACGCCGACGATCCCGGCGTGCGCATCGAAGTGATCGAAGGCGCCGGCATGCGCGACCTGATCGCGCACGGCATCGCCGAAGCCCGCGCGTGGCGCGGTGGCGATCCGGTCCGCAGCGTGGACGCGGCGGCCGCGTCCACGCGAGCCGCGCACGCCCCCTTTCACTCACAGGAGCAAGCACGATGAAACGACTCGAAGGCAAGGTGGCGCTGATCACGGGCGGCGCCCGCGGCCAGGGCGAAGCGGAAGCGCGCCGGTTCGTCGCCGAAGGCGCACGCGTGGTGATCGCCGACGTGCTGGACGACGCCGGCCGGCGCGTCGCGGCCGAACTCGGCGATGCCGCACGCTTCCAGCATCTCGACGTGACGAACGAAGCCGACTGGCACGCCGCCGTTCAGGCCACGCTCGCGCAGTTCGGCCGGCTGGACATTCTCGTGAACAACGCGGCGATCCTGAAGCTCGTGCCGATCGAAGCGTGCTCGCTCGACGACTACCGCAAGGTGATCGACGTGAACCAGGTCGGCTGCTGGCTCGGGATGAAGTCGGCACTGGCCGCGCTGAAGGACGCGGGCGGCGGGTCGATCGTCAACGTGTCGTCGACGGCCGGGATGGAAGGCGTCGCGGGCGGCAGCGCTTACGTGTCGAGCAAGTTCGCGGTGCGCGGGATGACGAAGGCCGCCGCGCTCGAATTCGGCCGCCACGGCATTCGCGTGAACTCGGTGCATCCGGGCGGCATCGATACGGTGATGGCGCGCCCGCCCGAGTTCGCGGATTTCGATCCGTCGTCGATCTACAGCGGCCTGCCGATCGCGCGCATCGGCAAGCCCGACGAAGTGGCCAGCCTCGTGCTGTTCCTCGCGTCCGACGAATCCACGTATTGCACGGGCTCGGAATTCATCGTCGACGGCGGGCTGCTCGCGGGCAGCACGTTCCACTGACACAACGCGGCGCTTCGCCACAAACGTCAACCCAAACGACAACGCCGCCGGCGGCTGAGCCCGCACGGCGGCGTTGTCGTTTCCGGATCAGGTGCAATCCGTCGACCAGCAATCAGTATCCCTTCGGCTGGATCGCCGGTGCGCCGACCTCGCGCGCCTTCCGCTTGCCGCCCCGCACGAAACGGCGCCCGTGCGGGCCGTACACGCCGTCCGGTTCCGGATACAGCGTCAGCAGCGCGAAGTACAGCATCCCGCCGACCGCCAGCGACAGCGGCACGCTCAGGTCGAGCCCGCCCGCGAGGTTACCGAGCGGCCCGACGAACTGGCCCGGCAGGTTCACGAACGCGAGCCCGACGAACGCGGCCGGCAGCCACGCGCCCATCGCGCGCACGTTCCAGCCGTGCGTGAACCAGTAGTGGCCACCGCGCAGCCCGCGATTGAACACCTGCAGATCGTCGGCGAGATAGTAACCGCGGCGGGTCACGTAGCCGATCACCATGATCGCCATCCACGGGCAGCTGAACGTGTCGATCAGCGTCGAGAACGTCGCGACGCTTTCGACGAGGTTGAACCAGAAACGCCCGACGAAGATGAACGCGATCGCGATCGTGCCGATCAGCAGCGTCGCGCGCACACGGTTCAGGACCCGCGGGAACATGCTCGATACGTCGAGGCCCGTGCCGTACAGCGCGGTCGTGCCGGTCGACATCCCGCCGATGATCGCGATCAGGCACATCGGCAGCAGGAACCAGCGCGGCGAAATCGCGAGCAATCCGCCGACGTAGTCGTTCGACGCGATGAACGCGGGCGCCTTCGACGCGATGATCGTCGCGGTCGCGAGGCCGAAGAAGAACGGCACGAAGGTCGCGATCTGCGCGGCGAACACCGCCCCCATCACGCGACGCTTCGGCGTGTGCTGCGGAATGTAGCGCGCCCAGTCGCCCAGCGTCGACGCGAACGACACCGGGTTGCTCAGCGCGACCAGCACCGCGCCGACGAACGCGGCCCAGAAGCCCGCGCTGCCCTGTTGCAGCGTACCCGCGTAGCGCATGTCGAACAGGCCGGCGAACGCGAACAGGCCCGCGACGAACAGCACGCTCGCGGCCCACACGGCGATCTTGTTGACCCACAGCATGAAGCGGAAGCCGTAGATGCAGACGATCAGCACGAGCACCGCGAACACCAGGTACGCGGCGCCGAGCGTGAAGCCGTTGACCGGCACGCCGGCCAGGTTGTGCGCACCGCCGACGAGCGCGTCGCCCGAGCTCCACACCGCGAGCGAGAAGAACGCGATCGACGTGAGCAGCGCGAGGAACGAGCCGACGATCCGGCCGTGGATGCCGAAATGCGCGCCGGACGACACCGGGTCGCTGGTGCCGTTGCGCGGGCCGAACAGGCTCATCGGCGCGAGGATGCAGGTGCCGGCGAGCACGCCGAGCACGATCGCGCAGACGCCCGCCTTGAACGACAGCCCGACCAGCACGGGAAAGCTGCCGAGCACCGATGTGGAAAACGTATTGCAACCGCCGAACAGCAACCGGAACAGATCGATCGGCCGCGCATAGCGCGATGCATCGGGAATGCGCTCGAAACCGAACGACTCGACCTGCGTAATCCTGCCTTCACTCATTTTGTCTCCAGCTCCTCGTGCGTCGGTACGGCCCGGGGCTGCGGCCATACGACACATCGTCATCGATTCGCGGCCACTCTAAACCGGATCGGGCCGCGCAAATATCACGCATTCGAGACGTTTACGACGAAGGAGAACAATGTTTTCCCGGCGGCCAAGCGGCCGGCGCCCGCGCCGTCCATCCGGCGCGGGCGATGCGACGTCAGTGCGCCGCCTCGGCGGCCGGCGCGCGGCATGCGATCAGGCCCCGTTGCACGGCCGGCCGCGCGGCGATCTCGGCGAGCCAGCGCTCGACGTGCGGGAAGCCGGTCACGTCGAGATCGAGCTCGGCCGCCGTGCGCAGCCACGGGAACGCGGCGATATCGGCGATCGAATACCGCGACGACGCGAGATACGCCGATTCCGACAGGCGGCCGTTCACGACCCCGTAGAGCCGCAGCGCCTCCTTCCGGTAGCGGTCGATCGCTTCCGCATTGACCGTCTTCGATGCATGCAGGAACCACCACAGCTGGCCGAGCATCGGCCCGATCCCGCCGATCTGGAAATGCAGCCATTGCTGGACCGCCGTGCGCTCGGCCAGCGTGTCAGGCTGCAGGCAGCCGGTCTTGGCGGCGAGATAGCCGAGGATCGCGCCGGATTCGAATACGGCGAGCCCCGTGTCGTGGTCGACGATGGCCGGGATCTTGCCGTTCGGATTGATCGCGAGATACGCCGGGCTGCGCTGCTCGCCGGCGGACAGGTCCACCAGCACGCGATCGTGCGCGAGCCCGGCCTCTTCCAGGTAGATCGCGATCTTGTGCCCGTTCGGCGTGTCGGCCGTATAGAACGTGAGGGAGTGCGTCGAGGTCATGTCGGTCCTTGTCATCGGGTTATCGTTGCAACTACAATCGTTGCAATTGCAATCCTATGCCGGAATCGATGACGCCGGCGCCATGCCAGTACTCGAAGGAGGGACATGCAGACTGCGCGATCCGGTCCGCCCGTGCGGACGCCCGATACCCGTCGCGCCGCGGCGGCCTGCCTCGAACGGCTGACCACGCGGCGGCTCGTGCCGCCGGGCGCGGCGGTCTCGCCGCTCGGCGCGATGCGGGCAGCCGCCGAGTGTCTCGAACGCGATGCGGCGACGTCGAAGCGCGTGTGGATCGTCCGCGCCGATGCGCGCGAGCCGGTTTCCGGCACGCATGCGCATCGCCACATCAGTGCGTGGCCGCTGCGGCTTCTCGATCCGGGCAAGCGCTTCGAGCGGCCGCTGTTGTACCTGCTGCATGCGCGCGCGATCGACCGGTTGCGGCTCGCGTCGATCGAAACCGTTGATCGCGGGATCTTCGTGAACGACGCGGAAACGGCCGCATCGTCATGGCCGAAGGGCGTGACGCCCGACGTCCCGCACTGGCTCGCCGCGAACGCCGCGTGCACGCCGTACGATCCGGCGTCGGGACACGAAGCGATCGCGATCCTGCGCCACGCGCTGCGCACGCTGTACGTCGCCGGCCAGCCTGGCTTCGTCTATCTCGCGAGCCATGACGACTGCGAGCCCGATGCGAAGCCGCTGTCGGCGTCGGCCGCCCGCGACGCGTTCAACGGCATGGTGCGGGCCGGCCGGCGTGCCGCCGCCGGCGCCGCAGCGCATATCCGGCTGTGCGGCGCGGGCAGCACGCTCGCGCAGGTCAGGGAAGCGGCCGACCTGCTGCACGACGAATGGCGAATCGACTCGACGATCTGGAGCTGCCCGAGCTATACGCAGCTCGCGCGCGACGGTCGCGCGGCCGAACGCTGGAACCTGCTGCATCCGCATGACGCCCCGCGCGTTCCGCACGTGCGGGCCTGCCTCGGCGAAGGCGGCACGCCGGTGCTCGCGGTGACCGGCTATGCACGGCACATTGCCGCGCAGATCGGTGCATTCGTGCCGGCCCGCTTCACGGCGCTCGGCGCGGATTCGGCCGGGCCCGGCGCACGCGCGCCGACCGCGCGCTGGATCGTCGCGGTCGCGCTGCGCCTGCTGGCCGACGATGGCCGCGTGCCGGCCGACTGGGCCGCGCAGGCGATGCGCGGCCATACGCGCGGCTGATGCGCGCCGGACGCCGTTACTTCGCGTCGGCCGCCGCGTCGCGCGCGGCGGCGGTCGCGCGATCGAGCGCGGCGGCCATCGTCGCCTGCTCCTTGCCCGTGAACTGGTCGAGAAACAGCTCCGCGACCGTCGACTGGTACACCTTCCACATCTTCTTGCGCAGCGTCCGCCCCTTGTCGGTGATGCTCGCAAACGCCGCGCGGCCATCGTCGGCCGACCGCGCGCGCGTGACGAGCCCGTCCTGTTCCAGCCGATCGACGAGCCGCGTGAGGTTGTAGCGCTCGATCGCGAGCACGTCGGCGAGTTCGTGCATGCGGCGCGTGCCGTCGGGCCCGCTTTCGAGCCCCCACAGCGCGTCGTACCACGCGTACGCGGGCAGGCCGGCCGCCGCAAGGCGTCGCTCGATCTCGCGAATCATCGTCCGGTGCGCGCGGACGAACGAGAACCACAGATCGGGTTCGGGTGCGCTCATGTCAGGTCGTTCCTTTCGTTGAATTGCAGTTGCAATTAAATTTTACCTCGATAACAATGCCCGCCATACGATTGCAATTGCAACTACTTGCCCGCCAACCAGCGGGCGTTTCGTCGCGCGACGCGGCGCCACGACCGTCGCTGCGCGCTGCCTGATGCTTCTGGAGACATTGCATGACCGCACCTCTCGCGTTACCCGACATCGATCCGCAGGAAACCCGCGAATGGCTCGATGCGCTCGAATCCGTGATCGCGCTCGAAGGCCGTCCGCGCGCGCACTATCTGCTCGACCAGCTCGCCGATCTCGACGCGGCCCGGCATGGCGACCTGCACGGCCGCGTGACGACCGCGTACGTGAACACCGTGCCGCGCGAGCGGCAGCCGGCCTACCCGGGCGATCTCGCGCTCGAGCGGCGGCTGAACGCGATGATTCGCTGGAACGCGATGGTGATGGTGCTGCGCGCCGGCCGGCATTCGAACGTCGGCGGCCACATCGCGACCTACCAGTCGGCGGCCGTGCTGTACGACGTCGGCTTCGACCACTTCTTCCGCGGCCGCACCGATACGTTCGACGGAGACATGGTCTACATCCAGGGCCACTCGGCGCCCGGCATCTATGGCCGCGCGTACCTGGAAGGCCGCATCACCGACGCGCAGCTCGACCATTTCCGCCGCGAGACCGGCCGCGAAGCCGGCCGCGACGGACTGTCGTCGTATCCGCATCCGCGCCTGATGCCCGATTTCTGGCAGTTCCCGACCGTGTCGATGGGGCTCGGGCCGCTCACGGCCGCGTATCAGGCGCGTTTCATGCGCTACCTCGAATATCGCGGGCTGAAGGCGCATCAGGGCCGCAAGGTGTGGGCGTTTCTCGGCGACGGCGAAATGGACCAGCCCGAATCGCTCGCGGCGATCTCGCTGGCCGGGCGCGAGCGGCTCGACAACCTGATCTTCGTCGTCAACTGCAATCTGCAGCGCCTCGACGGCCCGGTGCGCGGCAACGGCAAGGTCATTCAGGAACTCGAGGGCACGTTCCGCGCGGCCGGCTGGAACGTCGTCAAGGTGATCTGGGGCGGCGGCTGGGATCGCCTGCTCGAACGCGACACGACGGGCCTGCTGCGCCAGCGCATGATGGAATGCGTGGACGGCGACTACCAGACCTTCAAGTCGCAAAGCGGCGCCTACGTGCGCGAGCATTTCTTCGGCAAGTACCCCGAACTGCTCGATCTGGTCGCCGACCTGTCCGACGACGACATCTGGAAACTGGCGCGCGGCGGCCACGATCCGGAGAAGGTGCATGCGGCCTATGCGCAGGCGATGCGCGCCGACGGCCGGCCGACCGTCGTGCTCGCGAAGACGGTCAAGGGCTTCGGGATGGGCGAAGCCGGCGAAGGCCAGAACGTGAACCATCAGTTGAAAAAGATGAGCGCGGATGCGGTACGTGCATTCCGCGACCGCTTCGCGCTGCCGATCAGCGACGCGCAGCTCGACGCGCTGCCTTACCTGAAGCCGGAACCGGGCAGTGCCGAGGCACGCTATTTCGCGGAACGCCGCGCCGCGCTCGGCGGCCACGTGCCGGCCCGCTTCCACGCGGTCGCGCCGCTGCCGACGCCGCCGCTCGCCGCATTCGACGCGCAACTGAAAGACACCGGCGAGCGCGGCTTGTCGACGACGATGGCGTTCGTGCGCATCCTCGGCACGCTGCTGAAGGACCCGCAGCTCGGCAAGCTGGTCGTGCCGATCGTGCCGGACGAGTCGCGCACGTTCGGGATGGAGGGCCTGTTCCGCCAGATCGGCATCCATTCGCATCTCGGCCAGCTCTATACGCCGCAGGACGCGGGCCAGCTCAGCTACTACAAGGAAGCGAAGGACGGGCAGATCCTGCAGGAAGGGATCAACGAATCGGGCGCGATCGCGTCGTGGATCGCGGCCGGCACCGCGTACAGCAACCACGGGTTGCCGGCGATCCCGTTCTACATCTTCTATTCGATGTTCGGGCTGCAGCGGGTCGGCGATCTCGCGTGGGCCGCTGGCGACGCGCGCACGCGCGGCTTCCTGCTCGGCGCGACGTCGGGCCGCACGACGCTGATGGGCGAAGGGCTGCAGCACAACGACGGGCACAGCCACGTGCTGTCGTCGGTGATTCCGAACTGCGTGTCGTACGACCCGACCTATGCGTACGAACTCGCGGTGATCGTGCGCGACGGGTTGCGGCGGATGTTCGCGGAGCAGGAGGACGTCTACTACTACATCACGCTGCTCAACGAGAACTATCCGCATCCGGCGCTGCCCGACGGTGCGGAAACCGGCATCCTGAAGGGGCTCTACCTGCTGCGCGACGGCCCGCCGCACGCGGCCGACGCGCCGCGCGTGCAGTTGATGGGCAGCGGCGCGATCCTGCGCGAAACGCTTGCCGCGAGCGACCTGCTCGCGCAGGACTTCGGCGTGTCGAGCGACGTCTGGAGCGCGACGAGCCTGACCGAGCTGCGCCGCGACGGGCTCGCCGCGGAACGCTGGAACCTGCTGCATCCGGACGCGGCGCCGCGCGTGCCGTACGTGCAGCAATGCCTCGACGGCCGCGCGGGGCCGGTGGTCGTCGCGACCGACTACATGAAGATCGTCGGCGACCAGATCCGGGCGTTCGTCGACGGTCGCCGCTTCGTGTCGCTCGGCACCGACGGCTTCGGCCGCTCGGATACGCGCGAGGCGCTGCGCACGTTCTTCGAGGTCGACCGGCACTTCATCGTGATCGCCGCACTGAAGGCGCTCGCCGACGACGGCATGATCGAACGGGCTCGCGTCGGCGAAGCGATCCGGCGTTACGGCATCGATATCGACAAGGTCGATCCGGCCACCGTGTAGTCATGCGGCGCGCGGCAGGCTGCATCGCATCGGCCTGCCGCGCCGCCGGCGCTACTGCCCCGACCGCGCGAGCGGACCGGGCGCGCCCTGCCCCGTGCCCGACGGCCAGCCGCCCGCGAGCGCCTTGTACAGCGCGACCGTCGATGCCGCGCTGCGCATCCGCCCGTCGGCCGCGGCGTCCTGCGCCTGCAGCAGCGTCCGCTGCGCGTCCAGCACTTCGTAGTAGTCGATCGCGCCGGCCGAGAACCGGGCCTGCGCGAGCTGCGCGGCGCGCGCGCTGTCGTCGGCCGCGCGCACGAGGTGCGCGGTCTCGTCGCGCGTGCGGGCGACACGCAGCAGCGCGTTCTCGGTTTCCTCCAGCGCGCCGAGCACGGTCTGCCGGTACTGCGCAAGCTGGCCGGCCGCTTCCGCGTCGCTCGCGGCGATCCGTGCGCGCACGCGGCCGACGTCGAGAAACGACCAGTCGATGCCGAGCGCGATCAGGTTCGTGTCGCTGCCCGCGCGAAAGAACCCGTAGCTGCTCGTCGCGCTGCCGAGCAGCCCCGACAGCGTGAAGCGCGGGAACAGGTCGGCGGTCGCGACGCCGACGCGCGCGGTCGCCGCATGCAGCCGCGCCTCGGCGGCCGCGACATCGGGCCGGCGGCGCAGCAGGTCGCCCGGCGTGCCGGGATCGATGTCGGCCGCGAGCGCCGGCAGCAGCACCGGCGTGCCGGTCGACGCGGCCGTCCCCGGCAGGTCGAACCGGCCGATCAGCGCGTCCGGCGTCTGCCCGGTCAGCACCGCGAGCCGATGCTCGTCGACGCCGATCGCGGCTTCGTACACGGCGATCCGCGAGGTCGTCGATTCGTACTGCGCACGCGCGCGCGCCGCATCCAGTTCGGAGCCGCGTCCCGCGCCGACGCGCGCATTGATCAGCGCGAGCGTCTGCTTCTGGTTGTCGGCATTCTCGCGGGCGATCCGCAAGCGCTCCTGCGAGCCGCGCAGATCGACGTACGTGCTCGCGACCTCACCCGCGATCGCGACGCGCACCGCGCGCACGTCGGCCGCGCTGGCCGCCGTTTCCGCGCGCTGCGACTCGACCGAGCGGCGCACCCGGCCGAACAGGTCGAGTTCCCATGCGGCATTGATGCCGACGCTCGACGTCGGCGCATCGCGCTGGCTGCGCGGCGCGCCGAACGCCTGGTCCTTGCTCATCAGCCGATGGCCGATCTGGCCGCTCGCGGTAATCGTCGGATAGCGGTCGAACGTGGCCTGCGACAGCAGCGCATTCGATGCGTCGTAGCGCGATACGGCGACCTGCAGGTCCTGGTTCGCGGCGAGCGCGGCATCGATCAACTGCGTCAGCGTCGGATCGCCGAACCCGCGCCAGAACGTGGCATCGGCGGCAGCCGACGCGTCGGGCGGCGTCTCGGGCGCCGTATCGGCCGGCGCCGCATCGTGCTGCGTCGCCGGGTGGGCGTCGCGCGCGAACCGCGCGGCGGTGGCGGTGTCGGGCCGTTTGAAATCGGGGCCCACCGCGCATGCGGCGAGCGTCACCGATATCGCGAGCGCGGAAAGACGGAAAGCGGCGCTCATCGGTTTTCTCCTTCGAGGGTGCCGTGCTGTTCGCTCCAGACGGCCGGCGTGCCGCCCGCGAGCTTGCGGATCGCCACATAGAACACGGGCGTCAGGAACAGCCCGAACAGCGTGACGCCCAGCATCCCGGCGAACACGGTGATGCCGGTGGCCGCCCGCACCTCGCTGCCCGCGCCGCTGCCGATCAGCAGCGGCACCGAGCCCGCGATGAACGCGACCGACGTCATCACGATCGGACGCAGCCGCAGCTTGCACGCCTCGAGCGCGGCTTCGACCACGCCCTTGCCCTGGATCTCGAGTTCGCGCGCGAATTCGACGATCAGGATCGCGTTCTTGCACGCAAGCCCCATCAGCACGACCAGGCCGACCTGCACGAACACGTTGTTGTCGCCGCCGGACAGCCACACGCCGAACAGCGCCGCGCACATGCACACGGGCACGATCAGGATCACCGCGAGCGGCAGCGTCCAGCTCTCGTACAACGACGCAAGCACCAGGAACACCAGCATCACCGCGAGCGGGAACACGACGATCGCCGCGTTGCTCTGCGTGACCTGCTGATAGCTGAGGTCGGTCCATTCGAGCGTGATGCCCGGCGGCAGCACCTCCTTCGCGATCTGCTGCAGCTTCGCGATCGCCTGCGACGACGACATCATCTTCGGATCGGCGTCGCCGATCAGGTCGGCGGCCGGATAGCCGTTGTAGCGGACCACCGGGTCGGGGCCGTACGCGGGCCCGACCGTCACCATCGAGCCGATCGGCACCATCTCGCCCTTCGCGTTGCGCGTGCGCAGGTTCGCGATGTCGGCGGCCGTCTGCCGGTGGCCGGCGTCCGCCTGCGCCATCACGCGATACACGCGGCCGAACACGTTGAAGTCGTTCACGTACATCGAGCCGAGATACACCTGCAACGTATTGAACAGATCGGTCAGCGCGACGCCCTGCGCCTTCGCCTTCAGCCGGTCGACCTTCACCTCGAGCTGCGGAATGTTCGCCTGGTACGAGCTGACGGGATAGCTCATCCCCGGCGTCTTCGCGACCGCGGCCTGGAACGCGCCGAGCGCCTTCTGCAATTCGCCGTAGCCGAGCCCGCCGCGATCCTCCAGGTACAGCGAGTAGCCGGAGCCGTTGCCGAGGCCCTGGATCGGCGGCGGCATCAGCGCATAGGTGATGCCGCCGTCGATCGCCGCGAAGCGCGCGTTCAGGTCCGCGTTGATCTGCGCGGCGCTGCGGTGACGCTGGTCGAACGGCTTGAGGATCACGTACGAGTTCGTGATGTTCGGCGTGTTCACGCCCTGCAGCGCGTTCAGCCCCGCGAACGCCGGCACCATCTCGACGCCGTCGGTGCCGAGCGCGATCTTCGTCATCTGCTCGGTCACCGCGCTGGTGCGCGCGAGCGATGCGCCTTCCGGCAGCTTCGCGCCCGCGAACAGGTAAAGCTTGTCCTGCACCGGGATGAAACCGCCCGGCACCGCGTTGAACAGCAGCGCGGTGGCCGCGAGCAGCGCTGCATAGACGGCGAACACCACGCCGCGCCGCTTCAGCGTGCGCCCGACGACGCCGTGGTAGCGGTCGGAACTGCGCTCGAAGAAGCGGTTGAACGGATGAAACAGCCAGCCGAATGCACGATCGAGCCCGCGCGTCAACGCATCCTTCGGCGCGCCGTGCGGACGCAGCAGCTTCGCCGCGAGCGCGGGCGACAGCGTCAGCGAGTTGATCGCGGAGATCACCGTCGAGATCGCGATCGTCACCGCGAACTGCTTGTAGAACTGGCCGGTGACGCCCGACATGAATGCCATCGGCACGAACACCGCGCACAGCACGAGCGCGATCGCGACGATCGGCCCCGACACCTCGCGCATCGCCTGGTGCGCGGCATCGCGCGGGCTCAACCCCTGCGCGATGTTGCGCTCGACGTTCTCGACGACCACGATCGCATCGTCGACGACGATGCCGATCGCGAGCACGAACCCGAACAGCGTGAGCGTATTGATCGAATAGCCGAGCAGGTAGAGCCACGCGAACGTGCCGACCACCGACACCGGCACCGCGACGAGCGGAATGATCGACGCGCGCCAGGTCTGCAGGAACAGGATCACGACGAGCACGACCAGCACCACGGCCTCGACCAGCGTGTGCTGCACCGCGCGGATCGATTCGCGCACGAACACCGTCGGGTCCCACACGGGGCGGTACGCGACGCCGGGCGGGAAGCGCTTCGACAGCTCGTCGAGCTTCGCGTACACGGCCTTCGCGACGTCCAGCGCATTCGCGCCCGGCGACAGGAAGATGCCGACCACGGCCGAATGCTTGTCGTTGAAATACGAGCGCAGCGTGTAGTCGCCCGCGCCGAGCTCGATGCGCGCGACGTCGGACAGCTTCACCACCTGGCCGTCGTCGCCGTTGCGCAGCACGATGTCGCCGAATTCCTGCACCGTGCGCAGGCGGCCGCGCACGTTGATCGACACGAGGAAGTCGTTTTTCTTCGGCGACGGCTCCGCGCCGAGCTGGCCGGCCGACACCTGCACGTTCTGCTCGCGCACGGCCGCGATCACGTCGCTCGCGGTCAACCCGCGCGACGCGAGCCGGTTCGGGTCGAGCCACAGCCGCATCGCGTAGTCACCGGAGCCGTACACGCCGACGTCGCCGATGCCGGTGAGCCGCGACAGCTCGTCCTTCACGTGCAGCGTCAGGTAATTGCGCAGGTACAGCGAATCGCGGCTGTTGTCCGGCGAATAGAGGCTCACGTACATCAGCGGCGTGGGCGACTGCTTCTGCGTGGTCACGCCGTACTGCCGCACTTCGTCGGGCAGGCGCGACAGCGCCTGGCTCACGCGGTTCTGCACGCGCACGGCGGCCGTGTCGGGATCGACGCCCTGCAGGAACGTGACGACGACCTGCAGGCTGCCGTCCGACCCGGCGACCGACTTCATGTACATGATGCCTTCGACGCCGTTGATCGCCTCTTCCAGCGGTTCGGCGACCGACTCGGCGATTTCCTTCGGGTTCGCGCCGGGGTACGTGGCACGCACGACGACGCTCGGCGGCACGACCTCCGGATATTCGCCGGCCGGCAGCATCGGAATCGAGATCAGGCCGAGCGCGAAGATGACGATCGACAGCACGACC
The DNA here is from genome assembly GCF_029522185.1 of Burkholderia sp. IO2. Lineage (NCBI taxonomy): Bacteria > Pseudomonadati > Pseudomonadota > Betaproteobacteria > Burkholderiales > Burkholderiaceae > Burkholderia > Burkholderia sp. IO2. Next base: position 123,304 of record NZ_JAKWFH010000010.1, read on the forward strand.
GCGAAGATCGGCCGGTCGATGAAGAAACGGGAGAAATCCATCGTCTCGCTCCCGTCAGTGCGCGGCAGGCGCGCCGGCATCGGCGAGCGCCTGCGTGGCGCTGCCCGCGTCGGCGCGCGCGGGCAGCGCCTTCGGCTTGACCTGCGCGCCCGGATAGTAGATGCGCTGCACGCCGTCGACCACCACGCGGTCGCCCGACTGCAGCCCCTTCTCGACGATCCGCTCGCCGTCGAGCTCGCGGCCGATCGTCACGTCGCGGCGCAACGCCTTGTCGCCGGGGCCGATCACGTAGACGTACTTGCGGTCCTGGTCGGTCAGCACGGCCTTGTCGTCGACCAGCAATGCATCCTGGTCGCGGCCGCTGACGAGCTGCACGCGCGCATACAGGCCCGGCGTAAACGTATGGTCCGCATTCGGCAGCCGCACGCGGGCGCGGATCGTGCCGGTTTGCGGATCGAGCCGGTTGTCGAGGAAATCGACGGTGCCCGCATGCGGAAAGCCCGTTTCGTTCGCGAGGCCGACGCGCACCGGATCGGCGCCGATCGCGCGATGCTTCGGATCGGCGCGCCGCGTGTTGTAGCGCAGGTAGCTCTGCTCGTCGCAATCGAAATACACGTAGACGGGGTCCTGCGACACGACGGTCGTCAGCAGCGTGTCGTCCGCGCGTGCGAGGTTGCCGACGGTCGCGACCGCGCGGCCGACACGGCCCGCGATCGGCGCGCGCACTTCGGTGAAGCCGAGATTGAGCTTCGCGTCGGCCACGGCCGCATCGGCCGCCTGCAGATCGGCGCGCGCCTGCTCGGCGGCGGCGCGCGCGTTGTCGAGTTCTTCCTGCGACGTCGCATGCGCATCGATCAGCGTCTGCACGCGCTTGAGCTGCACGTTCGCGAGGCTCGCGGCCGCACGCGCGCGCTGCTGCTGCGCATTCGCACGATCGAGCGCGATCCGGTACGGCCGCGGATCGATCTCGAACAGCAGCGCGCCCTGCGCGACCACATCGCCCTCCTTGTACGCGACGCGCTGCAGATAGCCGCTGACGCGCGGCCGCAGTTCGACCGCGTCGACCGCTTCGACGCGCCCGTTGAATTCGTCCGCGAGGCGGATGGTGCGTGGCGCAACGGTGGCGACGCCGACTTCGGGAAGGGGATGAGCCGACGATGTGCCTTTGCCGTCGTGACAGCCCGACAACGCCAGCAACAGGGCGCAAGCCGCGCCCAAAGGCGACGTCCTGCGTAGGGAAAAGGAGAGCATGATGCCTCGCGACGGGTTAAACTGCCGCGTAGCATAAAAGTTGAAGTTAACTTCAAGTCAAGCTTTCCCGGAGGGCGTCATGGGTATCCAGGAAACCCCGCAATGGCCGCTGATGTCGATCCGCGAAGTGGCCGCGCGCAGCGGCGTGCCGGCGTCGACGCTGCGTTTCTACGAGACGCGCGGGTTGATCAAGTCGCACCGCAACGGCTCGAGCCATCGCCACTATTCGCGCGCGGTGCTGCGGCTGATCGCGTTCATCGTGTTCGCGCAGAAGATCGGCTATTCGCTCGACGAAATCGCCGAGCAGCTCGTCAGCCTGCCCGAGGACACCGCGCCGAGCAACAAGGACTGGCAGCGGCTGTCGCGCGGCTGGAAGCAGCGCGTCGCGAGCCGGATCGAGGAGCTGCAGCGACTCTACATCAACCTCGACGAATGCATCGGCTGCGGCTGCCTGTCGCTGAAACGCTGCAAGCTGACCAACCCGGAAGACCGCGCGGGCCGCAACGGGCCCGGCGCGCGGCGCTGGCTCGGCGACAAGCCGCCGACCGATTGCGAATGACGCGCCGGCCGGGCACGCGCTGCATCACCCGACGCGCCAGCCGCCGTTCACCGCGATCGTCGCGCCCGTGACGAACGACGCGCGCGGCCCGGCGAGCCACGCGACCGCGTCCGCGATGTCGTCCGGCTGCCCCGCGCGGCCGACCGGCGTCTGCTCGCGGATCGTCGCCGCGATGGCCGGCGCGACCCCGCCGTCGCCGAAGAAACGCGTATCCGCGATATAGCCGGGCGCGACCGTATTGACCGTCGCGCCGCGCGGCCCGAGTTCGCGTGCCAGCGCGACGGTGAAGCCTTCGACGCCGGCCTTCGCGGCCGCATACGCAAGGCCGCCCGGCAACAGGCTGCCGGCGCGCGCCGCGATCGAGCCGATGTTGACGATGCGCGCCGCGTGCTCGGCCAGGTGCGGCAGCACGGCCATCGTCGTCAGGAACAGGCTTTTCAGGTTCGCGTCGAGCACCGCGTCCCAGACGGACTCGGCCTCGGCCGCTTCGGTATCCGCGCCGACGCGCCCGGTCAGCCCCGCGTTGTTGACCAGTACGTCGATGCGCGGCCAGCGCGCGACGATCGCAGCGACCGCCGCTTCCGCTTCGCGCCGCACGCCGAGGTCGCCGGCCTGCCCGATCGCCGCGCCGCCGAGACGCGCGACGGCCGCCGCCAGCCGCGCCCCGTCGCGCCCGACGATCGCGACGCGATACCCGTCCTGCACCAGCCGGTGCGCGATCGCGAAGCCGATCCCGCTCGACCCGCCCGTGACGATCGCCGTTCGCTGCTGTTCATTGCCCGTCATGACCTGCCCTCCCGAATCTCGATGGTGAATGACAACCCCATTCTCGGTAACGCAGGGTGATAGGTAAAATACGAATTCGATGATCTACTGATACATGGAAGGTATCGCATGATCGATCTGCGCCAATTCCGGCAATTCATCGCGGTCGCCGAAACGCTCAGTTTCCGGCGCGCGGCCGAGCGGCTGCACATGGCCCAGCCGCCGCTCAGCGCGGCGATCCGCAAGCTCGAGGACGAAGTGGGCGTCGCGTTGCTCGAACGCGACAACCGCGGCTCGCGGCTCACGCCGGCCGGCGAAGCTTTCCTGCTCGAAGCGCGGCGCACGCTCGAACAGGCCGAGCGCGCGGTGGCCGTGGCGCGCCGCGCGGGCGCCGGCCTCGGCGGCACGCTACGGCTGCGCTTCGTCGACAGCACCGTCAACGCGCTGTTGCCGCTGATCCTGCGGGCATTCCAGGAACGGCATCCGAACGTCGATTTCCAGCTCGAGGAAGGCACGACCGCCGAGCAGGTGCTCGCGCTGCGTCAGGACCGCACCGACGCCGGCCTCGTCGTGCTGCCGGTGGCCGATGCCGGCGACGTGCACGTCGAGCCGCTGCTGCGCGACCGGATGGTCGCCGCGCTGCCCGACGGCCACCGGCTCGCGCGCCGCCGCCGCGTCGCGCTGGCCGAGCTGGCGGACGAACCGTGGGTCATGTTCGCCGCGCACCACGGGCCCGGCATGCATGCGCTGATCGTGACGGCGTGCGCGCAGGCGGGCTTCGCGCCGCGCGTGGTCCAGCAGCCGCGCCAGATGCAGACGACGGCCGGGCTCGTCGCGGGCGGCATCGGCGTCGCGCTGATGCCGCGCCTGTTCGTGCCGATGCAGCCGCAAGGCATTACGTTCTGCGAACTGAAGGATGCGGGCAGCCCGCTCGCATACGAACTGGCGCTCGCGTACCGCACGCCGTCGCCGCTCGTCGACGCGCTGCGCGAGAGCGCGCGCAACGCGGTGCGCGAACTCGGGCTGGTCGCCGCGACGTGACCGCGCGCGTCGCGCGCGGCGCTCAGTCGCCGATGAGGTTGAACGCGACGCCGAGCACGGCCTGCCGGAACGCCTCCGGCCGCGTCGGCAACGACGTGAACTCCAGCATCATGTGGCTGTACGACACCGTCGTGCCGATCGCGCTCGCGATCATGAAGAACAGCACGTTCGGATCGACCGGCCGGATCGTGCCGGCCTCGACCGCATCCGCCAGCAGCGGAAACATCGCATCGTGATACGGGCGCACGATCCGCTCCTGCAGTCGATCGAGCCGCCCGCCTTCCTCCGTCGCCGCGGTCGAGAAGAACATGCCGATATCCGGCTCCGCGAATTCGTGATCGACGCACAGCTCGAGCGCGCGCCGCACGCGGTCGCGATGCGGCAGCGGCGACGTGCGCAACGCACGCAGCGCGTCGAACATCGGTTCAGCCAGTTCGACGATCTGCTCGACGACGGCCAGCCACAACGTTTCCTTCGTACCGAAGTGATGGGCGATCAACGCCGCATCGATGCCCAGCTCGCGCGCGACTTCGCGCACGCTCGTCGCGTCGTAGCCGCGCTTCGCGAACGTGCGGCGCGCGGCCCGCAATATCACGTCCGGGCCGACGGACGCATCCGCCAGCGGCCGTCCGCGCGTACGCCGCTTCGACGGTGCGCGCTCAGTGACTTCTGCCACGTTTTTCCTGCTCCTTGAACGATTCGAATGCCCGTGCTCGGTCCCCGGTTTCACGTACCGGAAGCGGGCGGCCTGCCCCGCTCCGTTGACACGCGGAGCCGGGAAGCGCTAGGATCATACCTTATTCATCACGTGATGATTTATCCATGACAACCCCTACACGCATCGTCATCGTCGGCGGCGGGATCGCCGGGCTGCAGCTCGCGACCCGCCTGGGCGAGCGTCTCGGCCGCTCCGGGCGGGCGCAGATCACGGTCGTCGATCGCAGTCCGACGCACATCTGGAAGCCGATGCTGCACACGATCGCGGCCGGCACGCGCGACGTCCAGCAGCAGCAGGTGATCTTCCTCGCCCATGCCCGCGACCACGGCTACACGTACCAGCCCGGCGAACTGAAGGGGCTCGATCGCGCACGCCGCCGCGTGCAGCTCGGCGAGATCCGCTCGCAGGACGGCGGCGTCGTGATCGACGCACGCGAACTCGAATACGACGTGCTGATCCTCGCGCTCGGCAGCCAGGCCAACGATTTCGGCGTGCCCGGCGTGCGCGAGCACTGCTACTTCATCGACAGCCAGCAGCAGGCCGAGACCTTCAACGAAGCGTTGCGGATGCGCGTGTTCCGCAGCATCGCGCGCGACGAGCCGTTTCGCGTCGCGATCGTCGGCGCGGGGGCGACGGGCGTGGAACTCGCGGCGGAGTTGAGCCGCTTGCTGGAAGTCGCGCAGGCCTATGGCGACGACACGGTGCGCGAGCGACTGCAACTCACGCTGCTCGAAAGCGGCCCGCGCATCCTCAACGCGTTTCCGCCGAGGATTTCCGCGTCGGCCCAGCGGCGGCTCGAACAGATCGGTTTTCGCGTACTCACGTCGACGCGCGTCACGTCGGCCGACGCGAACGGTTTCCACTACGGCGACGGTTCGTTCGCCGAAGCGGACCTGATGGTGTGGGCGGCCGGCGTGAAGGCGCCCGATTTCATGCAGGCGCTGGGCGGACTCGACACGAACCGCGCAAACCAGATCGTCGTCGGCCCCACGCTGCAGGCGACCGGCGACGAGCGCGTGTTCGCGATCGGCGATTGCGGCAGCCTGCTGCCCGACGGCCACGAACGGCCGCTGCCGCCGACCGCGCAGGTCGCGACGCAGCAGGCCGAGCATCTCGCGAAGCATCTGCCCGCGTGGCTCGACGGCACGCCGATTCCGCCGTTCGCGTTCCACGATTTCGGCGCGCTGGTGTCGATCAGCGACTACGACGCGCTCGGCACGCTCGGGCAGTTCGGATTCTTCCGCGGCGGCTTCATCCAGGGCCGCTTCGCGCAGTTCAGCCACCTGATGCTCTACCGGCGGCACCAGCAGGCGCTGCACGGTTTCTCCAAGGCGACCCTGCTGTGGATCGCCGAACGGATCAACGGCTGGGTGCAGCCGCGCATCCGCCTGTCGTGATGCCGCGTGTCGCGGCACCGCGCAACGTTTCGAGGAACAGAGACATGAACAATCGTGTAGCGCCCTGGCTCATGACCGTCGCCGCAATCGGCAGCTTCGACATGCCGTCCGTTTCGTGGAGCGGGCCGCGACGGCGCAGCGTCACGCGTGACCGGCTGCCGTCGTGGGACGCGACGAGCAAGCCGACCATCAGCGTGCTCGAACGGCCCACGCCCGACACCGTGATGATTTCGTGGTGCGATGCATGCACCGGGCATTACGGCTACCAGAAGTGGCGCCTGTTCACGACGCGCAAGCGCGGCGTGTGCGCGCTGTCGGGGCGCGCGATCGAGATCGGCGACAGCGTCTATGCGCCGCAACTGCTCGGCTCGACGCCGGGCAACGCCGCCGCGATGGTGCTCGCGGCGTGCATCGACGAAGCGCTCGCGGCCTGACCGTCAGGTCGACGTGGCCTGACCGGCGCCATAGGCCGGGTCGCCGTTCTGCCGTTCGAGTTCGGCATCGAGATGCGCGGCATGCGCGTGCGCTTCGGACTCCGACATCAGCTCGCCTTCCCACTTCGCGACCACCGCGCTGGCGATCGAGTTGCCCACCGCATTGGTGGCCGAGCGGCCCATGTCGAGGAACGTGTCGACACCGAGAATCAGCAGCAGCCCGGCTTCCGGGATGTTGAACTGGTGCAGCGTCGCCGCGATCACGACGAGCGACGCGCGCGGCACGCCGGCCATCCCCTTCGACGTCAGCATCAGGATCAGCAGCATCGTGACCTGCGTGCCGAGCGACAGGTGAATGTCGTACGCCTGCGCGATGAACAGCGTCGCGAACGTGCAGTACATCATCGAGCCGTCGAGGTTGAACGAATAGCCCATCGGCATCACGAAGCTCGAGATCTTGCGGCGCACGCCGAACCGGTCGAGCGCGTCGAGGATCTTCGGATACGCGGCTTCCGAGCTCGCGGTCGCGAACGACAGCATGAACGCTTCCTTGATCAGCACGAGCAGCTTGAACACGCGGCGACCGAGGAACAGCAGCCCGGCCGCGACGAGCGTGGCCCACAGCAGCACGAGGCTCGCGTAGAAGTCGCCCATGAACACCGCGAACTTCAGCAGGATCGACAACCCGTTGATCGCGACGGTCGACGCCATCGCGGCCATCACCGCGAGCGGCGCGAGCTTCATCACGTAGCCGGTGATCTTCAGCATCACGTGCGCGAGCTGGTCGATCGCGGCGACCAGGATCTTGCCGCGCTCGCCGAGTGCGGCGAGCGCGACGCCGAAGAACATCGAGAACACGACGATCTGCAGGATCTCGTTGTTCGCCATCGCCTCGGCGATCGACTTCGGCACCATGTGGCCGACGAAATCCTTCAGCGTGAACTTGGACGTCGCGAGATGCGCGGACGCGCCGATGTCCGGCAGCGGCAGCCCGAGGTTCTCGCCGGGCCGCAGCAGGTTCGCCATCAGCAGCCCCAGCAGCAACGAGATCAGCGACGCGGTGACGAACCAGCCGAGCGCCTTCACGAACACGCGCCCGACCGACGACGCATCGCCCATGTGCGCGATGCCGACGACGAGCGTCGAGAACACCAGCGGGCCGATCACCATCTTGATCAGCCGCAGGAACACGTCGGACACGAGCGAGATGTAGCCGGCGATTTCCGCGGCCGATTGCTTGTCGGGAAGCTGCGTGTAGATCAGGTAGCCGACCAGGATGCCGGCTGCCATCGCGAGCAGGATCCACCCTGCTGCAGACATTCGTTTGTTCATGACGGGATTCGCCGCATGGCGATGGAGTTGACGGAAGAAAGCTGCGCGCGCCGTGCCTCGGTGCGCACCGGGCGCGCCGCTGCGGCTGCCGGATGCCCGCTGACGGACACGCTTGCCGCCGCACCGGCATTCGCGGCAACGCGAACGCCGGCGGCAGCGATTCAACTTGAAACGATCGCGTCAGTAGCCGATCGCCGAGCCGGCCGGACGGCGCGGGTCGTTGTAGCCGTAGATGAAGCCGACGCGCACGTTGCCGGACACCGACGAATCGTTCCCGGAACTCTGGCGGCTCGCCGCTTCGGTGCCCGGCAGGCCGACCATGATCAGCTCGGCGGCGCCCCACGGCGTCTGCTCGACCATCTTGTAGCCCATGTTGCGCAGGATCGCGAGCGTGTCCGGCGACAGACCGTAGGTTTCGTAATAGACCGCGTCGGGCAGCCACTGGTGATGGATGCGCGGCGCGGCGACCGCGTCCTGCGGCGTCATCCCGTAGTCGATCACGTTCAGCACGGTCTGCAGCGTGATCGTGATGATGCGCGAGCCGCCGGGCGAACCGACCACCATGAACACCTTGCCGTCCTTCTTCACGATGGTCGGCGCCATCGACGACAGCGGACGCTTGCCCGGCGCGATCGAGTTGCGCGTGCCCTGCACGAGGCCGAACAGGTTCTGCGCGCCGACCTTCACGGTGAAGTCGTCCATCTCGTCGTTCAGGAAGAAGCCCGTGCCCGGCGCGATGACCACGGCGCCGAAGCGGCCGTTGACCGTGTAGGTCGTCGACACCGCATTGCCGTCGTGGTCGACGATCGAGTAATGCGTCGTTTCCGGCTTCTCGTGCACGCCGACACCGGGCTGCACGTCGACCGACGGCGTCGCCGTATCGGCATGGATGCTCTTGCGGATCTGCGCCGCGTACTCCTTGCTCGTCAGCTTCGCGATCGGGTTGTCGATGAAGTCCGGATCGCCGAGCAGCGTGTTGCGATCTTCGTACGCATGGCGCATCGCCTCGGTCATGTAGTGCACCGCCGCGGCCGAGTGGTAGCCGAGCTTGCGCAGGTCATATCCTTCGAGGATGTTCAGCGTCTCGCACATCGTCACGCCGCCCGAGCTCGGCGGCGGCGCCGACACGAACTCGTAGCCGCGATACGTGCATGTCAGCGGCGCCATGTCCTGCGCGCGATAGGACGCGAAATCGGCCGCCGTGATCACGCCGCCGCCGCGCTTGGCCGCCGCTTCCACGATCTTCGGGATCTCGCCGTGATAGAACGCGTCGGGCCCCTGCTCCGCGATGCGCTCGAGCGTGCGCGCCAGATCCTTCTGCACCAGGCGATCGCCCGGCTGCAGCGCCGTGCCGTCCGGGCGCAGGAAGATGCGCGCGGCTTCCGGATCCTTCCTGAAGCGCTCGACCGTCGTGTCGAGGATATCGGTATCGCCGCGCGTCAGCACGAAGCCGTCGCGCGCGAGCCGGATCGCCGGCGCCATCACCTGCCGGCGCGTCAGCTTCCCGTATTTGCGCTGCGCGAGATCGAGGCCGGCCACCGTGCCCGGCACGCCGACCGCACGGTAGCCGTACAGGCTCTGGTCCGGAATCACGTTGCCCGCCGCATCGAGATACATGTTCGCGGACGCCGCGGCCGGCGCGGTCTCGCGGAAATTGATGAAGCGGTCGCGACCGTCGGCCAGGTGGATCGTCATGAAGCCGCCGCCGCCGATGTTGCCGCAGCACGAGTTGGTCACGGCCTGCGCATAGCCGACGGCCACTGCCGCGTCCACCGCATTGCCGCCTGCCTTCAGGATGTCGACGCCGATCTGCGACGCGAAGTGCTGCGACGACACGACCATGCCGTTCTTCGCTTCGACCGCCGGGTCCGACGCGGCGAACGCGCACACGCTCATCGCCGACAACAGGGTGAGTACTACGAGCCGCCTCATGACGGAATCCTCCAGACGAATAAACCGGGCCATGCCGGGATGCGTCGACCGCGCAATTGGTTGGTCGACGCTGCCGATTCGACATGTAATAAACAATACATTTCAATGAGGCCGCGATCATATCATTCGCTTTTTTGTACCAAAACCTAGGGTAACCACTGAATTTAAAGCGAAACATCCGAGATACATCGGGTGAAGTATGTTTGATTTATTACATATATGAACATATCGTCTGGGCAGGTGATGCGTCCCTCTAATTTGAAACCGCACGCGGCCTGCCGCCCCTCGATCGGCTAACATGCGTGCAGTTGCCGGCAGACGCCCGTCTGCCGTTTCATTGGGTCATTCAATTCAGATAGAGAGCCGGAGTGCCGATGGGGACGAGCATCAGGGCGTTGCTGTTATCCCAAATGGATAGCTTCACGCCGTCGGAACAGAAGGTCGCGCAGGCGTTGCTGGATCGCTATCCCAGTCTGGGGCTGGGCCCCATCGCGCAGGTTGCGAAGCAGGCGGAAGTCAGCGACCCGACCGTGTTCCGCTTCGTCGTCCGGATCGGTTTTCCGAACTACTCGTCGTTCCAGCAGGCGCTGCACGACGAGATCGACACCGCGATGAATTCGCCGCTCGCGCGGATGGATGCGTTCCACTCGGAAACGGGCATGCGCGACAGTCACGCGGCGATTTTCCAGCGGCTGTCCGAATCGCTCGCGACGACGATCGACGGGCTCGACGCGGCCGCGTTCGACGCAGCCGTGGCGGTGCTGGCCGATCCGGACGTGCGCGTCTTCTGCGGCGGCGGGCGCTATACGGCGCCGCTTGCGTCGCTGTTCTCGTTCACGCTGGCCTATGCGCGGCCGCACGTGCAGTACGTCGAGCCGAACGTGAATCTCGCGTCCGTCGCGCTGGCCGACATGGGGCGCAACGACGTACTCGTGATCTTCGATTTTCGCCGTTACCAGAAGGACAGCATCCGCTTCGCGCAGGCCGCGCACCAACTCGGCGCGCGAATCCTGCTGATCACCGACGAATGGCGCTCGCCGATCGGCGAGTTCGCGGAGATCGTGCTGCGCATCCAGGGCCGCCCTTTCGCGATGCTGCAGACCAACGTGCCGGCGCTGGCGCTCGCCGAAGCGCTGGTGATCGGTGTGACGAACCGGCTGCCGGAACTGGCGCGGCAGCGGATGGAGAAGATCGAGCAGCTCAATGCGGGCGGGATCGAGTGGGATGTGAGCCGGCGGGATTTGCCGGAGTGACGACGCGTCACCCTCCGCCGGCAGGGATCAGCTCTCGACATCCTCCAGACTGAACACTTCCGTCTTGTCGTTATACGAAAAGACCTCCCCATACCGCCCCCAGTCGATCACCGCATCGAGCGTTTCCTCCGCCGCCTCGTCGGACAGAAAATCCTCCAGCTCCTGCTCGAAGCGCACGCGCGGCGCGCGATGACCCGGACGCTCGTTCAGCACCTTCCTGATCCGGGCAGCAAGCGGCACGTGCTTCAACAGGTGATCCGCGAACATCAGCTTGCGCTCCTGCGTGCCGAATTCCGCGAACACGCGGGCGGGCGGCGTCAGGAACACGTCGCCTTCGCGCACGTCCGCGAAGCCGAGGTGCTGCAGCACTTCCGCGATCGGGAACAGTTCATCGACCTCCAGATGCAGCGAGCGTGCGATTTCCGGCATGTCGGCGCGGCCATGGTACGGCGCCATCGCGAGCGTCTCGATCAGGCCGGCCATCAGGTTGGTCGACACGCGCGGCATCCAGCTACCCAGCTCGAGCCCCTTCTTCGTCGCCTCGCCGGTCTGGCGCGCGGTCATCTTCGCGTAGATGTCGTCGACGAGCTTGCGGAAATCGGCATCGAGCCGGTTACGCGGATGCTTGAACGGCACCTTGATCTCGGCGATCACGCGCCCCGGATTCGACGACAGCACGAGAATCCGGTCGCACATGAACACCGCTTCCTCGATGTTGTGCGTGACGATCAGCACCGACTTGATCGGCATGCGTCCTTGCGTCCACAGGTCCAGCAAATCGGTACGCAGCGTTTCAGCCGTCAGCACGTCGAGCGCGGAAAACGGCTCGTCCATCAGCAGAATGGTCGGGTCGACGACGAGCGCGCGCGCAAAACCGACGCGCTGGCGCATCCCGCCCGACAGCTCGCGCGGATACGCGTTCTCGAAACCGTCGAGACCGATCAGGTCGATCGCGGCGAGCGCACGTTCGCGCCGCTCGCGCGCGCCGACGCCGAGCGCCTCCAGCCCGGCTTCCACGTTCTGCAACACGGTCAGCCACGGGAACAGCGCGAAGGTCTGGAACACCATCGCGACGCCTTCGGCCGGGCCGCGCAGCGGCTTGCCGAGGTAGGTCACTTCGCCGCCGGTCGGCTCGATCAGGCCGGCGATGATGCGCAACAGCGTCGATTTGCCCGAGCCCGAGCGGCCGAGCAGGCCGACGATCTCGCCTTCGCGCAGCGACAGGTTCGCGTCGTCGAGCACGAGCAGTTCGCCCTGCGTCTTGTTGAAGCCGCGGTTCACGTGCTCGACACGCAGGATTTCTTCACCGAGCCGCGGCGGCTGCAGCGGCTGAGACGTCTTGACGGGGGCGTTGATAACGGTCGAATTTTGCATCGCGCTTACTCTCAATCGAGACGGAGCCGGGATTCCGCATAGGCGTACATCGGACGCCACAGCAGGCGGTTGAACAAGGTAACGAACAGGGACATCACGGCGATGCCGAGGATGATCTTCGGGAAATCGCCGGCGGCGGTCGTTTGCGCGATATACGAGCCCAGGCCGTGCGCGACGACCTTCGTATCGCCCCATTGCACGAACTCGGACACGATGCTCGCGTTCCAAGCGCCGCCCGACGCGGTGATCGCGCCGGTCACGTAGTACGGGAAGATGCCGGGCAGCATCGCCTGGCGCCACCACTGCCAGCCTCGGATGCGGAAATTCTTCGTCGCTTCCTTGTAGTCGTTCGGATAGGACATCGCGCCCGCAATCACGTTGAACAGGATGTACCACTGCGTGCCGAGCACGATCAGCGGCGACAGCCAGATGTCCGCGTTCAGGTGGAAGTGGACGATGACGATCACGAACACCGGGAACAGCAGGTTCGCCGGAAACGCGGCGAGGAATTGCGCGAGCGGCTGGATCTTCTCGGCGAGCTTCGGGCGCAGCCCGATCAGCACGCCGAGCGGCACCCAGATCACCGACGCGATCGCGATCAGCACCAGCACGCGCAGCAGCGTGATCAGCCCGAGCACGAGCACGTGGCCCACCTCGCCCATCGTCACGCCGGTCGCGACGAAACTGACGACGCGCCACACGAGGTACAGCGTCAGCGCGATCACGAACGCGCCCCACACGATGTCGCCGATGCGCGACGAACGGCGCGACGATGCGCCGCGCACGCGCGTACCCGCCAGCGACGGCACGCGCAGCGGAATCCGCGCGGCCTGCGACAGCAGCCAGCCGGCCGGCACGAGCAACTGATGGATCAGGTGCGTGCGACGCATCATGTCGAGCAGCCACGATTGCGGCGCATCGCCCGACGCGGTGTTCTCCATCCGGAACTTGTCGGCCCACGCGACGAGCGGACGGAACAGGAACTGGTCGTACGCGAGGATCACGACCGACATCGCGACGATCACCCAGCCGACCGCGCCGAGATTCTTGTCCGCGATCGCCTGCGCGAGATACGCACCGATGCCCGGCAGCGTGATCGTCTGGTTGCCGACGGTGATCGCCTCGGATGCGACGACGAAGAACCAGCCGCCCGACATCGACATCATCATGTTCCAGATCAGGCCGGGCATCGAGAACGGCACCTCGAGCTTCCAGAAGCGCTGCCACGGCGTCAGGTGAAAGCCGCGCGACACTTCGCTCAGGTCGCGCGGCACCGTGCGCAGCGACTGGTAGAAGCTGAACGTCATGTTCCACGCCTGGCTCGTGAAGATCGCGAAGATCGCGGCCAGTTCGGCGCCGAGCACGCGGCCCGGAAACAGCGCGAGGAAGAACGTGACGGTAAACGAGATGTAGCCGAGCACCGGCACCGACTGCAGGATGTCGAGGATCGGGATCAGCACCATGCCCGCGCGGCGGCTCTTGGCCGCGAGCGTGCCATAGACGAGCGTGAACACGAGCGACGCGATCATCGCGGCGAGCATCCGCAGCGTGGTGCGCAGCGCGTATTCGGGCAGGTTCGACGGATCGAGCGAGATCTTCTGCGTCTGCAGTACGCCGATCGGCGCCATCGTCTCGTGAAAACCGACGATCGCCATCGCCAGCACGCAAATGATCAGCGGAAACGCGACCGCATCCCAGCGGTTGGGCAGCACGCGCCACGCCGACGCGTTGGCAGTGCGATTCGGATCGAAGAAACGGATATCCATCGGTAGCGTCTTGTGTGGAATTGAAAATCGATGGGGTCGGCCGCCTGTCGCGCAGCCGGGCGTCGCACTCGCGGTGCGAATCAGAACAGCCCGTGCAGTGCCCGGTATGAGGTGGCCGGCAGCGCGAACGGCCGCACCGCACCGCCCTTGACGAAACGAAGACCGGCACCGGGATGAATGCCGACACCGACGATGCCGCAGGCAACGATCAGAAAAAGCGGCGCGAGGCCGAGGGCGCGTGTGCGGTGAGCGACCGCACCGCCCGTTTCCGTTGCCGCGAGGTTCGGCATGAAGGGCTCCGGAGAGGGGTTCGGAGTGGGAGGCTATCGGGCGGCCGTGACGCAAATGTGACGTGTCACTTACAGGACATTGACGGCTCATCCGGGCGGAATCGTGCATCGCCCCGTCGGCTGTCAATGCGAGTGTTCAACCTCGTAACGGGCGGGAATAAATCCGCCGCTTCGCCGGTATCGCATGCGAATGCGCCGGCTTATTCCAGGACGATCCGGCCGTCCGGTTTCGTCACACGAATACGAGGCTCACATGTCTTCATCGACCCCCACCCGCCCGTCGCGCCGCAAGGCCCTGCAATGCATGGCCTTCGGCGGCCTCGGTACGCTGTTCACGTTGTCGGGCGGCATCCTCACGCCGTTCGACCTCGCGCTCGCGCAAGCCGGCGATGCGCGCCCGGCCGACGCGGGCCGGCCGCTGTTCGTGCAGATCAGCGATACGCACATCGGCTTCAACAAGGACGCGAATCCGGACGTGTCGGCCACGCTGAAGCAGACGATCGACCTCGTCAACGGGATGCCCGCGCTGCCGGCGCTGACGATCCACACCGGCGACATCACGCACCTGTCCAAGCCCGAGGAATTCGATCACGCGTCGCAGTTGCTGTCCGCGCTGCGCGTGACGGAACTGCATACGGTGCCCGGCGAACACGACGTCACCGACGGATCGGGCGCCGAATATTTCGGCCGGTTCGGCAAGGCGTCGGACAACCGCGGCTATTACAGCTTCGACCACGCGGGCGTGCACTTCATCGGCCTCGTCAACGTGATGCACTTCAAGCCGAACGGGCTTGGCAGCTTCGGCGACGAGCAGCTCGCGTGGCTCGCGCAAGACCTGAAAGGCCGCTCGTCGAGCACGCCGATCGTCGTGTTCTCGCACATGCCGATGTGGACCATCTACGAACCGTGGGGCTGGGGCACCGGCGACGCGCCGCAGACGATGGCATTGCTGCGCCGCTTCGGCTCGGTCACCGTCCTGAACGGGCACATCCATCAGATCGTGTCGAAGGTCGAGGGCAACGTGACGTTCCACACCGCCCGCTCGACCGCGTTCCCGCAGCCGACGGCCGGCAACGGCCCGGGCCCCGTGCCACTCACGGTGCCGCACGACCGGCTGCCGTCGATGCTCGGCGTGACGACCGTCGAGTTTGCCGGCCATCCGGTCGCGTCGTCGCTGCACGATGCGACGCTCGCGTGACCGATATAAGGAGAACGACATGATCCGCTTCCAACGCCACCGAATCGTCGCCGTGCTGATCCTGTGCGGCGCCGCTGCCGGCACGCCGCCCGCCGCGTTCGCGCAGGGCCCGAACGGCCCGCTCGTGACGATCCGCAATTTCATGTTTTCGCCGATGTCGACCACGATCAAGGCCGGCACGACCATCACGTGGAAGAACCTCGACGCGGAGCCGCATACCGTCGTCAACGACGCCGGCATCTTTCATTCGAAGGCGCTCGACCAGGACGAGACGTATTCGTTCCGCTTCGACAAGCCGGGCGTCTACAAGGTGTTCTGCGGTATTCATCCGTACATGAAGGAAACGATCACCGTCGAATGACGCGGCCTGCCACGCACCGCGGGCGAACGACGGGCGGCCGCCTACAATGACTGTCGTCCCCTTCGCCCGCGAGGCAGACGGAGCCGTCCATGCCAAGGATCGATCTCGGTACCGTGCCCGAACGCCGCGGCAGCGGCTATCCGCGGCCGTTCGATGCGCCGTGCGCGCAGCGCATCCGCCAGCGTCTCGGCGACGCCGGCGGCCTGCGCGATTTCGGCGTCAACCTGATGCGCGTGCCGCCAGGCGGCTGGTCGTCGCAGCGCCACTGGCATTCCGACGAGGACGAATTCGTCTACGTGCTCGCAGGCGAGCTCGTGATGATCGAGGACGGTGGTGAAACCGTGCTGCGCGCGGGCGACTGCGCGGCGTTTCCGAAAAATTCGGGTAACGGCCATCATCTGATCAACCGGTCGGATGCGGTCGCCGTCTATCTCGAGGTCGGCTCGCGCTCGCCGGACGACGTGATCACGTGCCCGGACATCGACATGATGAGCCCGAGCCGCGACGGCCGGTTTCTGCACAAGGACGGCACGCCGTACCCGGACGCGTGACACCTGCGCGTCGGTCACGCCCGCCGGGCCCGCAGGCGCGCGCGGCCGGCCGGGGTCACCGCCACTTCCGCCACGCCGCCAGGTGTATGACGCCGGACCACGTAGCCGCGCGCGCAGGCTTCCTCCCACACCGGCAGGCGCGGGCACGACGTGCGCCACGCATCGATCACCTCATCGTACGGCCGCGCGGCGGGCCCGATCCATTCGAGCAGGTCATCGATCAACGGCTCGAGCGACGCCGCTTCGCGCTCGGACGCCTTCGGGTGGACTACGTGGATCGGCTGCGCATCCGGCTTGCGAAAGCTCGGCAGTGCACACAGCGTGTCGAAATGATCGTCGAGGATCGTGATGTCCATGGGGCGCTCCTGTGAACACCGTCATCCTGAACCGCGAGCGCCGAACCGGGAAATGAATTTAACGTGCGGATTCGTGCATTTTTCTGATCGATCTGTTTCCGTCGCTCACGCGCGTCGCATGCAGGCTCACTGCCCCGCCGCGCGCAGCGCCGGCGCGGTGCCGGCGACGACCGGACACGATCGAGGCAGCGCATGCCCGAACAACACGGCCAGCCCGCAAGCGGACGTGAACATGCCGACGCCGTCGTGCCCGACACCCGGCACTTCGACCACCTGCTGCGCGAGATCGTCCGGATGCCGCTTCTTCAGGTAATCGAAATACGCGAGCCCGCGCGCCAGCCGGTATGGCCCCTGCGCCATCGCCGCGCACGAGCGGTCGATGAAATGCGTGGTTGGATTCGTGTCCGCCTGCCCGAGCAGGTACACGACATGGCGTGCGACGTAGCGCGTTTCGAGATCGCGCACGTCCTGCGACGCGACATAAGGCGGCGCCGATCTCAACCCGTACTTCCATTCGGTCGCGCGCGGACAGGCGCCGCCGGCAAGCGCGTCGGCATTCGGCCGTTCATCGTCGAAATACAGGTAGCTCGACGGATTCGCGACCACGTAACGCACGGCAATGCCGGCACGCGCCAGTGCGTCGCCTTCGCGCCCGGCCACCGCATAACGCTGCAGCAACTGTGCACCGGCGGAATGACCGATCACGACGACCGTCGACAACGACGGGTACAGGCCGCGATCGGCGAAATGCGCGAGCAACGCGTCGAGCGCCGCGAACGAGCTGACCGGGCCCGGCTCGCGCGCCGGTTCGCCGCCTTTCCATCCTTCCTGCGTCCACGCGAGCGTCGATGCGGACAACGAAAAGGCGCGCGCGTCGGCACGGGTCAGGAACTGCGGTGCGACCACCATCGTGCCCGCGCCGGCCGCCCCGGCCTTTTCGACGACCTTGCGCCCCGATGCGTAATAAGCGTCGGCGTTACGGAGCGTGCCGTGAATCACGATGAACACGCGCGTGACGTCGGGTGCGGCCTGGTCGAGCGGATGGTCCGCGTAGACGGGCAGCTCCGCGCGGCCCTGCGGCGTGTCGACGGCCAAGCGCTGATCGGCGACGGCCTTGACCGGCGCTTCGAGACGTTCGCGCTGCGTGGGCGTGGCGGCTTCGGCCTGCGCGCCGCCCGGCATGCCGACGGCGGCGACCGCGAGCGGAACGGCGAACGACAGGGCTCGGGCGAGCGGCAACGCACGCAAGCGTCGGAGGCGGGCAAAGGCGACGGAAATGGCGGACATGGCGGCGGCTCGGGTGGCGAATATGACTTGAACAGCGATGGTCGCAGAATCCGTCGCGCGCTGCCGGCCCGTTGCCGAAAACGGGTCAGCCGGCCGGCTGCGCACCCGGTTCGGCGTCGGCGCACGCTTCGCCCGCTCGACGCTGCAGCTGCTGCACGATGCCGAGCAGTTCGCCGATATGCGTCGCTACCGCCTGCTTGCCGGCGCGCGCCCACGCGTCGAACGACGTCATCCCGCTCACCGCGCCGACGAACGGCACGCCGGCCCGCTCGGCCGCCTGCGCGTCCACTGCATGGTCGCCGACGTAGATCGCGGCGGCGGCGGGCAAACCGAGCCGCGCCAGTGCCTGCACGAGCCCTTCCGGGTCCGGCTTGTGGCGTTGCACGTCCTCCCCGCCGATCAACACGTCGACCATCGATTGCAAGCCGTTGCGTTCGAGAATCGCGTCGATCCGGTAGCGAAACTTCGACGACACGATCGCGACGGCAAGCCCTTGCTCGCGCAACGCCGCGAGCAGCGGCGGCACTTCGGGATAGATGCGGGTGCCGGGCACCATGATCTCGTCGGCGCGCGCGACGAAGTGCCGCGCGAACGCATCGGCCCGCGCCGCCACGGTCTCGCCCGTCAACGAACGGAACATGTCCGGCAGCGGCAGTCCGATCACGGCGCCGATCTGCGCGGGTGTCGGGCCGGCGGCGTCGAGTTGATCCAGCGCGTACCGGGTGCATTCGATGATCGCGGCGGACGAATCCGCCAGCGTCAGGTCGAAATCGAATATGACGGCCCGAACCGACATGAAAGAACTCCGTAAGCAAAGCGCGATGCCACATATGTTACGCGCGCGGCGAGATGAGATCGCCGACGAGATGACCTGAAACCGGGCGGCCGCGTTGAAGGCGCGTCGCCCGGCGTTGATCCGCCCCCAAGATCGTCGCACGCTATCAACCCCATTGCCGGTAGTGCTTACAAACATATCGTCAAAACACGATATATGATTCGCCCATCGACGATACCCGTCTGCCTGACCGAAACACCCAGCCTTTCCATGCCGACCGAACTCGACATCGACGCGATCCTGAAAGCGCTCTCGAACCCCGTGCGCCGGGAGATCCTCGTCTGGCTGAAAACGCCCGGCGAGCATTTCCCGCAGCAGACGCTGCCGTACGAACACGGCGTCTGCGCGGGCCAGATCGACGCGCGCTGCGGGCTGTCGCAGTCGACCGTCTCCGCGCACCTCGCGACGTTGCAGCGCGCGGGGCTCGTGACGTCGACGCGGATCGGCCAATGGGCGTTCTTCCAGCGCAACGAGGCCGTCATCGACGCATTTCACGACGCCCTGCGCCGCGAACTCTAGCCAACGGCCGAACCGGCCATGCGGGGCGCCATCGCACACGACGCGACGGCTTCCCGCCTTTCGTGAAGAGGTTATCTGTCATGCCCACGCTGTTCGATCCCGTTACCCTCGGCGACCTGACCCTGCCGAACCGCATCGTGATGGCGCCGCTCACCCGCTCCCGTGCGGGCGCGACGCGTGTGCCGAACGCGCTGATGGCGCGCTACTACGCCGAGCGCGCATCGGCCGGCCTGATCATTACCGAAGCGACGTCGGTCACGCCGCAAGGCGTCGGCTATGCCGACACGCCGGGCATCTGGTCCGACGAACAGGTCGAAGGCTGGAAGCAGATCACGCAGGCCGTGCATGCGGCCGGCGGGCGCATCGTGCTGCAACTCTGGCACGTCGGCCGGATCTCCGATCCGATGTTCCTGAACGGCGACCTGCCGGTCGCGCCGAGCGCAATCGCCGCGGGCGGCCACGTGAGCCTCGTGCGTCCGCCGCGCCCGTTCGTGACGCCGCGCGCTCTCGAACTCGACGAAATTCCGGGCATCGTCGCCGCGTACCGCAAGGGCGCCGAGAATGCGAAGGCAGCGGGCTTCGACGGCGTGGAAATTCACGGCGCGAACGGCTACCTGCTCGATCAGTTCCTGCAGGACAGCACCAATCGCCGCACCGATGCGTACGGCGGCCCGGTCGAGAATCGCGCGCGCCTGCTGCTCGAAGTGGTCGACGCGGCGATCGACGTGTGGGGCGCCGGCCGGGTCGGCGTGCATCTCGCACCGCGCGGCGACGCGCATACGATGGGCGATTCCGATCCGGCGGCCACGTTCGGTTACGTCGCGCGCGAACTCGGTCGCCGCAAGATCGCGTTCATCTTCACGCGCGAATCGTATTCGGGCGACCAGTTGAGCCCGCGCCTGAAGGAAGCATTCGGCGGCCCGCTGATCGCGAACGAGCAGTTCACGCTCGACACCGCGCAGGCCGCGCTCGCGAACGGCAGCGCCGACGCGATCGCCTGGGGCAAGCTGTTCATCGCGAACCCGGACCTGCCGCGCCGCCTCGAAATCGGCGCGCCGCTCAACAAGCCGGTGCCGGAGACGTTCTACGCGGAAGGCGAAACGGGCTACACCGACTACCCTGCGCTGAGCGACGCGGCCTGACGGTAGGACGGCGCGGGTTCAGGCGCGCACGTCGGCACGCATGAACACGCGCTGCGTTTCGTCGAGACCGAGCGCGACGTGGTGCGCGCGGATCGCGCGCAGCGCGTCGTCGAGAGATGCGTCGTCGATGATGTGGAAACCGAGGCGCGCGTAATAAGGGGCGTTCCACGGCGCGTCGCGGAACGTCGACAGCACGACCTCGACGATGCCGTCTTGCGCGGCGCGCGCCATGATCCGCTCGATCAGGCGCGCGCCGATCCGCTGCCCCGCATGCGACGGCGCGACATCCAGTTCCTCCAGATACAGCCGCTGCGCATCGAGCAGCCGGTAGAACGCGAACCCGACGCACGTGCCTTGCGAATCGACCGCGACGTACGCGCGACCGTCGTCGATCCGCATGAGCACGGCAGCCGCATCGGTCGGCTCGCCGTCGGCGATGTCGGCCATGCCGACCTCGCGAAACCGCTGCGCGGCGGCCACTTCCACGGCGGCCATCGCGGCCGCGTCTTCCCGCGTGGCGGGGCGAATCAGGATCGATGCAGGCATGACGGCAATTCGGGCAGGCAGTCCGGGACGGCCGTCACTATAATCGAAACCTCATACGTATCGTTTGTTTCGAACGCCCGATCCACGGGGTTCGCCGGCCGCGGCAGCCCCAGCGACCCGCCGCCCGCTAACAGCGAAACGCCTTGCGCCAGACGCCCTGCTCCGGCGTGTGAGCGTTGCATTCGATCAGCGCGCGCACCAGCGCCCAGTCGTCGTCATCGCAGAAATCGAGCAGCATCGCGCCGTACGGGCCGCGCTGTTCGCGCAAGCGCACCGCCAGTCGCGCATGAATGCCCGGCACGCGGCCATCTCCATGTGCGACCACCGACGGATTCGCGCCCATCCCCGTTCCGCTGCAGAAATTGAGCGCCCAGCGGCCGCTGTCCGGCAGCGGCAGATGCGTCAGCAACGCGTCGATCGCACGCCACTTCCATGCGATCGATGCGGCCACCGGCACGCGATACTCGTCCTGGATCACGAACGCACCGTCCGGATGGTCGATCGTGAACGTCGCGTTGTCGGGCCACGCGGTCAGGTCGATGCCGAGCGGCCGGCCGCTGCGAAAGCGCCGCAACAGCACGACCGCGCCGCGCACGTCGCCGAGCGTCGGCAGCGTGCCGCCGGCATGCCAGCGCAGCCGCGGATGCCGCGCGCGATGCGCGTCGAACGTCGCATCGAAACCGCGCGTGCACGCATGCGCAGGCCATTCGTCCTTCACCGACATCACGATGCATTCGCGCGGATGCGCATCGAGAAAGCGCGTACAGGTTGCCAGCACGTCGTCGAACGTCATGCCGAGCGCGATGCCGCCGTGATGGATGTCGAACGCATCGCGCACGTGCCGGCAGCGGATGTCGAGCAGCCGCACGCCATGCGCGAGCTGCGCCTCGAGCGGCGCGCGCTGCGTGCGCACGAGCAAATCGTCGACCGTATACGCACAGGTGTCATGGCTGCCCGGTAGGGTCAGCGTATGCAGCGGCCGCGCGTCGTCGAGCGCCGACATCCAGTCGGCAGGCGGCACGCACGTATCGTGGCTCGAAGGGATCATGAATCGATGAATGACAAGGAAAGAAAACCGTGGGTCACGGCGTCGGATGTCGCGGCGCGGGCCGGCGTCTCACGCTCCGCAGTGTCGCGCGCGTTCTCGCCGACGGCAAGCATCGCGCCGCAAACACGCGAACGCGTGATGGTCGCCGCGCGGGCGCTGGGCTACCAGGTCAACCTGATCGCGCGCGACATGATCACGCAGCGCAGCAGCATGATCGGCGTCGTGACGGCCGGATTCGAGAACCCGTTTCGCGCGCGGCTGCTGTCGGACCTGATGGCCGCGCTCGGGCAGCGCGCGCTCACGCCGCTCGTGACCAATGCGGAAGACCCGCGCCAGATCCGGCAATCGCTCGAACAACTGCTCAGCTATCGGATCGCGGGCCTCGTGATGACGTCCGCGTCGCCGCCGCTGTCGGTCGCGCAGCAGTATCTCGAACACCGGATTCCGGTCGTGATGATCAACCGCGAAGCGAACCTGCCGGGCGCGGACGTGGTCGTCAGCGACAACGCGGCGGGCGCGGTCCACGCCGCGCAGCGGCTCGTGCGGGCCGGCGCGCGCCGGCTCGCGTTCGTCGGGCCGCGCGGCACGAGCTACAGCGCGCGGTCGCGCGCCGCGGCGTTCGAACAGGCGCTCGCGCAACGCGACGCGTTCGACGCGACGCTCGTCCGCGTGCTCGACACGCCGTCCGACACCCACGCCGGCGGGATCGACGCCGCGCGACAACTGTTCGCGACGGGCGAGCGGCCCGACGGCGTGTTCTGCTCGTCCGACCTGCTCGCGCTCGGCGTGATCGACGTCGCACGCCGAGAATTCGGCTTGCGCGTACCGGACGACCTGCGCGTGATCGGCTTCGACGACATCCCCGCCGCCGAGTACGACGCCTATCGGCTGACGACGCTGCGGCAGGACACGCGCGGCCTCGCGCTCGCGGCGATCGACCTGCTCGCGGACCGGCTGCAGACGTTCGACGGCCCGTCGCGCACGCGCGTCGTGCCGGTCATGCAGGTGGTGCGAAACAGCTGCGCGTGACGACGCAGGACCGGGCGCGGTCACCTCGCGCATCACTTCAATCCGCCCGCGAACCCGCGCAACAGGTAGCGCTGCACGTAACCGGCCACGGCGAGCGTGGGCAGCGACGCCATCAGCCCCGCGCTCATCAGGTCGCCCCAGTCGATCCCGTTCTCCGTCACGTAGCCGGCGATCGCGAGCGGCAGCGTGAAGCGGCTCGGCGTCGACACGAACAGCAGCGCGATCAGGAATTCGTTCCAGGCCGCGATGAACACGAAGATCGCGGTCGCGATCAGCCCCGGCGCGCACAGCGGCAGCACGATCTGCACGAGCCGCCGCGCGAGCCCCGCGCCGTCGATGCACGCCGCCTCTTCGTACTCGATCGGGACGTCGCGCACGAACGCGAGCAGCATCCAGATCGCCATCGGCAATGCATAGATCTGGTACGCGAGCATCAGGCCGAGCGTCGAATCGAGCAGGTGCAGCCGCTTCGCGAGCGCGAACAGCGGCACCGCGATCGTGATCGGCGGCATCAGCTTCAACGCCAGCACGAGCACCAGGAACAGCAGGTCGAGCCGCGCCGGAAACCGCAGCCGCACGAGCGCATACGCGGCCGGAAACGCGAGCGCCAGTGCGAGCAGCGTCGTGCCGAAGCCGACCAGCAGCGAATTGAACAGCGGCGCGCCGATACCGTTCGACCACACCGACGCAAAATGCTCGACGGTCGGCGCGGCCGGCCAGATCCGCAACGGATGATCGAGGCGTTCGAGCGTCGGCATGAAGGCCGCGCCGGCCATCCACAGGCACGGCAGCAGCAACAGTGCGAGCGCGACGATGCGCAGCGCCCACGGCACCGTTTGACCGAATGCGGCGCCCGTTCGGGCGCGCGGGATACCCGTCGATCGCGTCGTCATGCGCGCCGCTTGCGAACCGTCTGCCATACGTACCCCGAGACCAGCAGCGCGGACGCCGCGAGCATCAGCACCGACGCGGCACTCGCCGGCCCGACGTTGAAGAAGCGGAAGCCCGTGTCGTAGATATAGGTCGACAGCGTCTGCGTCGCGTTGCCGGGGCCGCCGCCCGTCAGCGCATAGACCTTGTCGAACAGCTTGAACGTGTCGATCGAGCGCAGCAGCAGCGCGAGGCCGATCTGCGGCGCGGCGAGCGGCAGCGTGATGTCGCGCAGACACTGCCACTCGCTCGCGCCGTCGGTGCGCGCGGCTTCGTACAGTTCCTGCGGAATCGACTGCAGCCCGGCCAGCACGATCAGGAACGCCATCGGCGTCCACTGCCAGACGTCGACGAGCGCGAGCGACCACAGCGCGAGATGCGGATCGGACAGCCAGCGCACGCCTTCGATGCCGAACGCCGCGAGCAGCGCATTGAGGAAGCCGTCGAAGTTCAGCCAGTTGCGCCAGATCGCCGAGCACACGAGCGTGGACAGCATCATCGGCAGGATCGCGAGCGGCAATGCGATGCGCCGGCCCGGAAACGCGCGCACGAACAACAGCGCGAGACCGAAGCCGAGCGCGACTTCGGCGAGCGACGCGACGATCGTGAAGCGCAACGTGTTGCCGAAGCCGGCCGCGAACGCGTCGTCGCCGAGCACCGCGCGATAGTTCGCGAGCCCCGCGAACGCGCGGCGGCCGGCCGAGTAGTCGACCCGGCAGAACGAGTCGATCAGCACCTGCGCGACCGGATACAGCGCGAGCGCGGCGAGCACCAGCAGCGCGGGCCCGAGCAGCGCGACGAACGGCAGGCTGCGGCCGAACGCTTTCATGCGCGAGCTCCGGCCAGCGGATCGACGTGAGCCGTCACTTGCCAGCCGCGGCCGTCGCCTGCGCGATCTTCTGCTGCGCCTGGCGCAGCGCGGCGTCGGGCGCGGCCTGCCCCGTCAGCGCGAGCTGCAACTGATCGCCGAGAATGCTCTCGACCTGCTGCCAGTCCTTCACACGCGGCCGCGCGCGGCCGGCCTCGAGCGCCTTCAGTTGATCCGGATACCAGCGGTACTGGCGCACCAGCGCCGGATCGTTGAACACGCTGCGGCGGGTCGGCGGAATGCCGATGCCGGCGAGGCGCGTCTGCGTGTCGCGCGCGGTGAGGTACGCGAGAAAATCCTGCGCGAGCTTCGCGTGCGGCGCGTCCTTCGGAATGCCCATCTGCCAGATGCCGAGCATCGGCGCCGGGCCCGCGGTCTGCCCCGGCGGCGGCTGCAGCGCGATCTGCCCGACCACGCGCGACTGCTTCGCGTCGTCGAGCGCCGGCACCCACGCCGGCCACACCTCGATCGACTGCGCGGCCGTGCCGCGTTGCAGCGCGTCGCGCACTTCCGCCGCGCCGTACACGTCGACGTCCTTCGGCGCGAACGCCTTCAGCGCGAGGAACGTCTTCAGCGCGGCCTGCGCTTCGCGCGAATCGATCGTCACGTTGCCGGCGTGGTCGAACACGTCGCCGCCGTACGCCCACAGGATCGGCAGGAAGCCCGTGACGACCGGGTTGCCCTTCGTGCCGCGGAACACGACACCCGACACGCTCTTGTCCGCGCCGCCGACGGTCTGGGCGATCTTCAGCACGTCGTCCCAGTTGCGCGGCGGTTGCAGCTTGTACTTCGCGAGCAGGTCCTTGCGGTACGCGAACATCTCGACGTTGCCGACGATCGGCAGCGCGTACAGCGCACCGGCCGCATTGCGGCCGAGCGCGACGGCGGACGGCACGAGATCGGCGTCCGCGAGCGCCGCGGGCAGCGGCTTCAGCCAGCCGTTGCCGATGAATTCCGGCGCCCACGTGTCGTCCATCATCACGAGGTCGTACGCGCCGGTGCCTTCGCGCATCGACAGCTTGAGCTTCTGGTACAGGTTCGCGTTCGGCAGCTTGAGCAGCTCGATCTCGGCGCCCGGATGCAGCTTGTTGAAGCCGGCGACGGCGTCGGCCAGCCCCTTGCCGTAGATGTCGTCGCGGCCCGCGATGACGAGATCCGCCGCGAAGGCGTGCGTGGCGGCAACGGATAGCGCAACGGCGGCGGACAGCGCGCGCAGGCGGCTCAGCAGGGTCATGTGGTCTCTCTCGATCGGCGTATGGAGCGGAACAATCATGCGTTGCACACGTGTGCAACGCCGGCGACGGGTCAAGTCGCCTGAAGCGTCGCCATTGTTCACGCAGACCGTGAAGGTATTGTGGCAAGCCGCAAGCCGGGCAACCTGACGCGCGGATGCCGTCGATCCGGGTCCATTCAGTCAAGCATACGGACGATTTTTTTCAAGCAAGGCTTTCCATCGATCGCCCGATGCCGCCCCATGCCCGTGAAGACCGCACGGCAGCACGCGACCGGCGTGCCACCGCCCGCCGTTCGAGGTCAAAAGTTCACACGAATCCCTGCCATCACCGCCAGCTGCCGGCTCGAATTGCTGTTCGCGAGCACCGGAATCTGCGCATAGTTGACCGCGTTGCCGCCCGCGTCGGTGCCGAGCCCCGTGCCGCTCGCGACCTGGCCGATCGCGACCGCATAGAGTGCGGTGCGCTTCGACAGGCTGTAGTTCGCGCCGACGTTCACCTGGTGGAACCGCGTCGTGCCGCGCCCGTCCGTATGCGCGGCGTTGAAGATGTACGCGACGCCGCCTTGCAGCGCCGGCGTGAACATGTATGTGACGTTCAGCTCGCCGATGTCGAACGTGAACGCCTGCGTGCGCGGCTGCGCGTCGGTCGAGAAATAGCGGCTGTCGCCGAGCCGCGTGTGCGTGTAGGTCAGCGCGACCGTCGCCGCGCCGAGCGTGACCGACCCGCCTGCGCCGAACGCGCGCATCGAGCCGGCATCCTGCAGCAGGCAGTACATCGCGCCCGGGTTGCTGCACGCGAAATCGCCGATATAGCCGCTCGCGCCGCCGAGCGCCGCGTCGAGCGGCTGGTGCAGGTCGAGGTAGCCGACCGAGAACGCCACCGGCGCCCGCGTGTACGTCGCGGCCACCGCATAGCCGCGCTTCGCGGAAAAATCGCCGGCCTGCCCGCCGAAGCTGAACGTGCCGCCGAACGTGAGGCCGTTGAAATCCGCGCTGGTGAACTTCACCGCGTTGTTGAAGTTGAACGCGGCATTCAGGTTGTCGACGTCGCCGAGATGCGAGCCGTACGGCGTCGCCCAGTTGTTGCTCGATACGTACGCGCCGAGCATGTCGGTGTACGAGTCGTACTGGCGGCCGAGGCCGAGCGTGCCGATTCCGTCCTGGCGCAGCCCGACCCATGCCTGCCGGCTGAATGCGGTGCCGCCCTGCAGCGCCTGCCCGTTCGCGGACAGGAACTGCTGCTCGAGTGTAAACACCGCGTTGAGGCCGCCGCCGAGCGGCTCGGCGCCCTGGAAGCCGAAGCGGGACGGCACGAGGTTGCCGCCGCCCATCTGCCAGGCATGGCCGCCGCCCGTGCTGCCGTCGGCGCGTGTGAACTGCTGGTTCGTCGAATAGATGATGCCGGTGTCCACGGTGCCGTACAGCGTCACGCCCCCCGAAGTCTGCGCGTGTGCGTGCAGGCAGCCCAGCATGGCCGCGGCTGCGGTCAGTCGTCGTCCGTTCTTCATGTCCCGCCCCTCTGTGATCATCGATTCGTAGTGCGAACCGACGGTGTTTTCGATATGGGTGACAGGACTTTATCCAGCGAAAATTCCGGACCTCTATCGCAAATCGGCAAACGGTGGGGGGTGCGACCCGCGACGACGCCGGGCGGCGCCGTCGCGATGCGCGTGCGTCATTCGGGACGCGTGGTCTGGGAAGGCAGCTCGCCGAACAGGCCGCGATACTCGCGCGCGAAATAGCCGAGGTGCGTAAAACCCCAGCTCGCGGCGGCTTCGCCGACGCCGAGTTGCTGCGCCGACGTCGTGCGCAGCAGGCGACGCACCGCGTTCAGCCGGATCGTGCGCAGGTAGCCGACCGGCGTGACGTCGGCCACGCGCTGGAAGCTCGTTTGCAGCGTGCGGCGGCTGCAGCGCAGCGCGCGACACAGTTCGAGCACGGTGACGGGTTCCTCGGGCCGGTCGCGCAGATGCTTCTCGCAGCGGCTGACGATATCGCTGTAGGTGGCGTGCGTGATGTCGCGGCGCTCGACGCCGATACCCTGTTCGAGCGCATCGAGGAACATGCCGAGCATCGCGTCGCGAAACATCTTGCGGGTCGCCGCGTATTCGAGGCAGCCCGGGTTGCGCTGGGCCTCGTCGATCAGCGCCGACAGCCGCACGCCGAGCGCGACGCCCTGCGCGTCGGACAGCCGCGTCACGTGCCGCAGCCGGCGCGCGCCGGCCGCGCCGAATTCGGCTTCGCACAGCTCGTCGACCATGTCGGACGCCGCGCTGATCCCGACGAGCCCCATCCCTTCCGGCGTGTGGAATTCGAAATCCTCGCCGGCGCGCAGCGCGAGCAGCGCATAGCCGTCGACCGGCTGGCCCTGGAACGTGCCCGCGAGCGGCACGGACAGCGGCACCGCGAGCGACGTGCGCGCGACCGGTGCGAGCCCGGTTTGCGCGACGCGCCGGTTGGTCGTTTCGCGGAAGAAGTGGAAATCGTCGTACAGCACCTGCGTGACGGTGCCCTTGAAGCGGCCCGGCGTCATCTGACGGTAAACCTGATGCCAGCCCGCGATCGCGAGCCCGTGATCGTGCACGTCTTCGTGTGAGCGTGACTGGAACAGCATCGGCATCTCCGGTAAAACCCTGATTCCTGGATGCGGCCGCCGGGTTTGCGCGGCACGCATCGCCACAGCTTACCCTCGCAAAATCCCGTGTAGTGCGGTTTCGAACGCAAGACAGGCCGCCGACAGCGCGGCGGCCTGCTCGTCGATCAGCCTGACGTAGCGGCGAAACGACGGCATCCGGTTCACGATCTCGCTGCCGCCGAACGGCACGATCGCGAGCGTCCAGCGGCCGTCGCGGGCAACGCCGCCGTGTGCGTCGATGACGCAGTCGGTCAGGTGCAGCGGCCGCAGCGCGTCGGCCAGCGACGGCTCGGCGAGCAGCGCGGCCAGCGTGTCGATGAAGACCCGGTCGCATCCGGGCCCGGGCACCGCATCGACGCCCGTGCGGCGCAGCCAGCCGGTCTGCCGCACGCGCGCGCGGCCCCGCGCGGCCGGACCGTTCGCGGCCACCGTCACCTTCACGCTGACCGTATGCATCAGGAACTGGCGCTCGACGCGCTCGTCGACGCTCACATGCACGCCGTTCGGCAGCCGCGCCGTGGCGCCGCCCACATCCGTATCGCGCACGGCCCGCAGGTCGGCGAGCACGCGCGCGGCGATCGCGCCGGGCCGATGGCCGGGCGGCGGCGCATCGGGCGCCGCGCGCCGCGGGGCAAGCGCGGCCTTCACGACGCGACGTGCTCGTTGCGCAGCACGTCCTCGACCGGCACCGGCCTGAACGGATGCCGGCGCTGCACGACGAGCGTCCAGAACAGCGCGTACAGCGCGGTGAGCCCGAGCATCGCGCCGAACGGCACGTAGATGTCGCGCGGGTTCATGCCGGGCGGCGTGATGTACCAGATCGCGAGCACGATGCCGACGCTCGACACGATCTGCGGCAGCGGGAACAGCGGCGAACGGTACGGCCGCGGCAGGTCCGGGCGGCGGATGCGCAGCATCACGACCGACGCGGTGACGAGCAGGTACGCGGTGCCCCACGCGCAGGTCGCGGCGAGCACGAGATGCAGGATGCTGTCGAGATTGCCGTTGATCAGCCACGCATGGAAGATCGGCACGATCGCCGCCGCGACGATGCCGACCACCGGCGTCTTGAAACGCGGATGCAGGTACGCGAAGCAGCGCGGCAACGCGCCGTCGATCGCCATCCCGTACAGGATGCGCGGCAGCCCGGCCATCAGCGTGTTGATCGTCGCGGCGCCCGCGCACAGGAACGCGATGCCGAACCACACGCGGCCGAACGGCCCGAGCACCTGCAGCGCGAACGCGGGAATCGCGCCCGGCGTGTCGAGCAGGTGCGTGAGGCCGTCGGGGCTCACCGGCACGTTCGCGACCTGGCGGCGGATCGCCGCGCCGTACAGGAACATGCAGATCGCGACGCCGACGAGGCCGAGTGCCATCGCGCGCGGAATCGTGCGGCCCGGCGCCTTCATTTCCGGCGCGAGCGGCGTGACGAACTCGCAGCCGACGAACATGAACATCGCCATCCCGACCAGCGACAGCACGGCCGGAATCGACGTGCCGACTTCCGAGCCGCCGAACCAGCCGTCGAGATGCACGGCCGGGGCGGCCGCGAGCCCGAGGATCCCGAAGATCATCAGCGACAGCCACATGCCGGCCGTCAGCACGATCTCGAGCTTGCTGAACACCTTGATGCCGATGATGTTGGTGATCGCGAACGTGACCACGAGGCCGACGCCGACGAGCCACGAGCTGTTGTGCTGCTCGAACGCGGCGTTCAGCGATTCGAAATTCACGAGCGCCATGATGCCGCTCAGGATCGTCTCCGCCGTGCCGGCGAACACGTGCACGAGGAAATACGCGGAAATCGTGCCGGTGATCGCCCAGAAGCGGCCGAGCCCGCACGACAGGTAATCGTAAACCGAGCCGGCCGTCGGCAGCATCGCGGCGGCTTCCGAGAACGTGGTGGCCTGCGCCTGCATCATCACGAACGCGATGATCATCGCGACCGCGAACGCCCAGCCGCCCATCCCGAAGCCCGACGTCGCGGTGAGGATCACCGGGCTCGCCATGATGAGCCCGACGGCGCTCGCCAGCGCGGTCGGAAAACCGACCGCCCCCGCCTTCAACGCGGTGCCGCCGCCCGCTTCAGCCGGCGAGCCGCCAGGCGTATCGCCCGCGGCGCCGGTCACTCCTGACCATCCCGACATCGTTGTCTCCTTCGTAGGTTGGCCCGAACCGGCGCTTCGTCAGCGGCCGGGGGCCAGATGCTCTGCGGTCGGCCCCGGTCGGCGCTTCAGCGCTTCGATCCCGGGCCCCTGTCGATCACGGCGTGATCCGATGTCGAAAAAATACGCAGGCAAAATAATCCGGTCATAGCGCAAATCGGCAAACCCGCGACGGCGTTCCCCCCTTCCGCCGCGGATTGGCCGTCATGCGATCACGCCGTTACGCGAACGGCACGGCCTCGAAGCCGGCCGCGAGCGCGTCGACGATCCGGTCGAGCTGTTCGCGCTGGATCACGAGCGGCGGCGACAGGATGATCTTCGTGCCGACCGGGCGCACCAGCACGCCGTTCTCGCGCGCGACTTCCGCGACCGCGTTCGCATAGCCCGACAGCGGATCGATCGGCTCGCGCGTGTCCTTGTTCGCGACGAGGTCGAGCGCGAGCATCAGCCCCTTGCCGCGCACCTCGCCGACCGCCGCGAAGCGCTCCGCGAACGGCTGCAGCGCTTCGAGCAGATACGCACCCTGCTTCGCCGCATTCGCCGGCAGGTCCTCCTTCACGACGATGTCGAGGCTCGCGATCGCGGCCGCGCATGCGACCGGGTGGCCGGCGTACGTGTAGCCGTGCATGATCGCCCCGCCGAAATCGGCATTCGCGGCGAACGCATCCTCGATCCGCGCGTTCACGACCGTCGCGCCGAGCGGCACGTAGCCCGACGAAATGCCCTTCGCCAGACACATGATGTCCGGGCGCACGCCCCAGCCGCGACTGCCGAACAGGCAGCCGCTGCGGCCGAAGCCGGTCACGACTTCGTCGGCGATCAGCAGCACGCCGTAGCGGTCGCACACCTCGCGCACCAGCGGCCAGTAATTGGCCGGCGGCACGATCACGCCGCCCGCGCCCTGAATCGGCTCCGCGATGAACGCGGCGACCGTGTCGGGGCTCTGGAACTGAATCTCGCGCTCCAGCATTTCCGCGCAGATCCGGCCGAGTTCCTCCGGGTCCTGCGTGAACGGGTTGCGGTACAGCCATGGCGTCTCGACGTGGAAGCAGCCGGGCAGGTTCGGTTCGTAGTTGCGGCGGAACACCGTGTTGCCGTTCACCGACGCGCCGCCGAAGTGCGTGCCGTGATAACCCTGTTTCAGCGAGATGAACTTCGTGCGATCGGCCTGGCCGCGCACCTTCCAGTACTGGCGCGCGATCTTCAGCGCGGTCTCGATCGCATCGGAGCCGCCCGAGCTGTACAGCACGCGGCGCATCCCTTCCGGTTCGAGCAGGTCGATCACCTTCTTCGACAACTCCTCGGCGCGCGGATGCGAAATGCCGTCGAACAGCTGGAAGTATTCGAGTTCGTCGAGCTGGCGCACGATCGCGTCCTTCACTTCCTGGCGGTTGTGACCGACGTTCACGTTCCACAGGCCCGCGACGCCGTCGACGAGCTTGCGCCCCGCCTCGTCGAACACGTAGCAGCCGTCGCCGCGCACGATGCGGATCGGCTTGCGCTGTTTCATCTCGTTCGGGTGCAGCATCGGGTGCCAGAATTTCGCTTCGTTGTAGCTCATTGCAGTCTCCACTGTCGGATCGTTGAATCGGGTTCGTTCGGGTTCGAGCGTCGCGCGTCAGTGCGCGATGCAGACGGATTTGGTTTCGGTGAAGCCTTCGATCGCGTACTGGCCGAATTCGCGACCGATGCCCGATTGCTTGTAGCCGCCGAACGGCATCGACGGATCGAGCGGAATATGGCAGTTCACCCACACCGTGCCGGCCTCGATCTGCGGCACGAGGTTCATCACACGTTTCAGGTCGTTGCTCCAGACGCTCGCGGCGAGGCCGTACGGCGACGCGTTCGCGAGGCGCACCGCGTCGGCCGCGTCGTCGAACGGCACGACCACGATCACCGGGCCGAACACCTCGTCGCGCACGATCGCGCTGTCCGGATGCGGATCGGCGATCACGGCCGGCTTCACGTAATAGCCGGGCAGATCGTCGGCCGGCGTGCCGCCCGCGAGGAACGTGAGGCCCGCACGGCGCGCGCCTTCGATGTGCTGGACGACCTTGTCGCGATGGTGCGCGGACACGAGCGGGTTGATCTGCGCGGTGGTGTCGAGGCCCGCGCCGAGCTTCATCGACCGCGCGACGCCCGCGAGGCCGTCCGCGAGTTGCGCGAACTTGCTGCGATGCACATAGATGCGCGACGCGGCCGCGCACACCTGCCCCTGGTTGAAGAACGCGCCGGCGGCGACGCCGTCGAGCGCCTGCGCGACGTCGACGTCGTCGAGCATCACGATCGGGTTCTTGCCGCCGAGCTCCAGCGAGAAGCGCGTCATGTTCTGCACGGCCGCCGCGCCGACCAGCTTGCCGGTCGCGGTCGAGCCCGTGAACGAGATCTTCGCGATCGACGGGTGGCTGGCGAGCGCCGCGCCGCAGACGCGGCCGCCCGTGACGACGTTGAACACGCCGGGCGGCACGCCGGCCTCGCGCGCGAGCTCGGCGAGGCGCAACGCGGTGAGCGGCGTTTCCGGCGACGGCTTCAGCACGATCGTGCAGCCGGCCGCGAGGGCGGGAACCAGCTTCCACACCGCGATCATCAGCGGGAAATTCCACGGCACGATCGCGGCGACCACGCCGACCGGCTCCTTGCGCGTATAGGCCGTATAGCGCGCGCCGGGCGGAAACGGGATCGACACGTCGAGCGTCTGGCCGGTGATCTTGGTCGCCCAGCCGGCCATGTAGCGCACGTATTCGACGCTCGCGCCGACTTCGATCGCACGCGACACGTGAATCGACTTGCCCTGGTTCAGCGTTTCGAGCTGCGCGAGCGTTTCGGCGTCGGCTTCGATCAGGTCCGCGAGTTTCAGCAGGATGCGTTCGCGGTCGGCCGGCCGCAGCCCGCTCCACACGCGCGCGTCGAACGCGTGTCTGGCGCTGGCGACCGCGCGGTCGACGTCGTGTGCGTCGGCGTCCGCGACGGTGGCGAGCCGCTCACCCGTCGCGGGGTCGTACACGTCGAGCCGCGCGGCCGCGTGCGCGGGCTGCATGGCGCCGTCGATGAAGAGGCCGAAATCGCGCGCAACGAAGGTGCGCACGGTGTCGCTGACGGCGACGAAGTTCGTGTTGCTCATGGGCGTCTCGTTGATTGTCGTGGCTGGACCGCGTGCGGGCGAGGCACGCGGGCGTCGGACCACTGTATCGACGAGGGATCACGCCCGGTGAGCGCAAATTGGCAGCGCGTGGCGCGCGGTAGCGGTTCGAGCCCGCGACGCGGCCCGCGGGCGACGTGCGCGATCCGCCGGGGCTGCCGTGGTTTGGATGCCGGACCGGGGTCCGGTCATTGAATCGTCAATTTCTGAAACCGTGCGCCATCGACGCGAGGAAGTCGTAGGCCTGGTAGTCCAGCCAATACACGCCGAGCGCAAGCGGGATCAGGAAGTACAGCGAGTCGTAGGTTCCGCTTCTGACCGTCCTGACGATGAAGATCGGCAGCGCGACGCTCAACGCGATGACCAAAATCGAAGCGGCAATGATCGCGACGTCCATGTTCCCGGCCCTTTTTCTTGAATTGTTATCGATACGACGAGCGCGCATGGTACTGCACGATCTCGCGGGCCAGCTTGCAAAACGATTACAGGAACAGCGCGCCGACCAGCTCCGTGCGATTCGACACGCCGAGCTTGCGGTACATGCGCATCAGGTGGGTCTTGATCGTCGGTTGCCCGAGCGCGAGATCGCGCGCGATTTCCTTGTTCGAGCAACCGTCGCGCACGAGCCGCGCGATCTGCTCCTCGCGGTAGGTCAGCCGTTCCTCGCAACCGATCCGGTGGATCCCGCGCCGGGCGCGCAGCAGCGGGCTCAGCGCGGCTTCGGCGACAGGCTGCAGCCGCGCGAGTGCGTCGATCTCGCCGGGTGCGAAGCGTCCTGCCGTACCGTTGCCGTTGCGATTCGCGTCGCCCATGCCGAAGCGCAGCAGCGAAAACGCGCCGACCGTGCGGCCCGCGTCGCGCAGCCAGATCTCGACGACGTCGGCCACGTCGTGCCGCCGCAGAAAACGGGTCCAGTACGCGGATGCATCACGTCGCTCGTCCGGCAATTGGGACGCGAGCGTGACGACCGCGCGGTCGCCCGCCGCGCAGCGCGACGGGTGCAGCGGATCGAGCATCCGGTAGCGGGCGACATAGGTGCGGTGCATCGATTCCGGCATCCCGAACAGCTCGAAATCGGCCGGTTCGCCGCTCTGGTCGAGCCGGTAGAACACGATCGCCGACGGGCTCGCGAACGCATCGAACGCGTCCACGCACGCGCGCAGCGCACGTGGCCAGTCGGCGGGAGCGTGGTCGGCGGGAACGGATGAGGTCGGCATCGGAAATCGGCTGGGTGGCGAACGCGTCGAATTTCAACGTCCGGGCCAGCCTACCGGCGCCGAAAAGCGCCGGTGAGCACAAATCGGCAAATCGTCCCGGGCCGGCCAGGTGGCCTGTTCAGCCGGTTCAGCCGGGACGATGCCGGCGCGCGACGGTGCGCGCGCCTGGCTTCAGCGTGCGTTCGCGGCGAACGTGTCGCAGGCGCTCACCTCGCCCGACTCCATCCCGCGCCGCAGCCAGTACACGCGCTGCTCGCTGGTGCCGTGCGTGAAGCTTTCGGGCACGACGTAGCCCTGCCCTTGCTGCTGCAGCCGGTCGTCGCCGATCGCCGCGGCGGCCTTCAGCCCCTGCTCGAAATCGCCGGGTTCCATCAGCCGCTGGTTCGCGCGCTGCGCGTTGTTCGCCCACACGCCGGCAAAGCAGTCGGCCTGCAGCTCCATCCGCACCGACAGCGCATTCGCGCGCGCCTGGCTCGAGCGCCGGCGCGCGGCGTCGACCTTGTCGGCAATACCGAGCAGGTTCTGCACGTGATGGCCGACTTCGTGCGCGATCACGTAGGCCTGCGCAAAGTCGCCGCCGGCGCCGAAACGCTTGCGCAGTTCGTCGTAGAAGCCGAGATCGATGTACACGTTGCGGTCGCCCGGGCAGTAGAACGGCCCCATCGCGGTCTGGCCGGTGCCGCACGCGGTCGGCGTCGAGTTCGTGAACATCACGAGCTTCGGCGGTTCGTACTGCGCATGCAGCTGCGTGTTGAACACGCCCGTCCACGTGCGTTCGATGTTGCCGAGCACCTTGCGCGTGAACACCGCGCCGGCGTCGTTCGCCGGTGCGCCCTGGTGCTGGGTCGGCGCGGGCTGCGCCTGCTGCTGGCGGCCCTGCAGCGCCGACGCACCTTCGAGCACGACGCGCGGGTCGATTCCGAAGAAATACGAGGCAGCCAGCGCGATCACGATCGTGCCGATGCCGATCGTCGCGCGCCCGCCGCCGAACCCGCCGGCGCCGCGTCGATCCTCGACGTTCGTGCTTTCCCTTTCGTCGTCCAGCCTCATTGCCGGCCCCTCCCTGTTCTTTTGTCGATGGTCCGATCGCGCCAGCGCGCAACCGGGCGATACGCCGTGGCGACACGCTCCGTCGGCAGACGCGATACCTGCGCATCGGACGCCCGCTCGCGCCGATCCGGCCGGCCGCGCCATTGCCGGCCGCGCCCCTGCCGGCCGCGCCATTCGTACGACGGAATCGGCGGCCGACGCGCCGCCCGTCGCTGCCCGCCCGCGCTATTTTGCCGGGCTTTCGTGGCTTATCGCAAAAATGTGGAGGATAGAGCGATTCGGCGTCGGACATCGTCAGCCTTTGCAAAATGGGCCAAGGCCACCGTGCCCGCCACGCCGGCCGTTCGGACGACCCGCGTTCATCCTTTCGGTGGATACCGGCGCGCGCCGGCGCCGCCTAAAGTGGCCGGAACGCCCCCTTTCCGGAGAACGACATGACGCACTCGCCCCCCCGCACGATCGCCATTACCGGCGCCGGCACCGGCATCGGCGCCGCCTGCGCGCGCCGCTTCGCCCGCCGCGGCGACCGCGTCGTGCTGATCGGGCGCCGCCAGGCGCCGCTCGACGCGCTGGCTGCCGAAACGGGGGGCCTCGCGCTGGCCGGCGACGCCGCGAGCGCC
>NZ_JAKWFH010000110.1:0-9603 GCF_029522185.1 Burkholderia sp. IO2
TGTCCAAGGTCGCGCTGGTTGCCTGCATGCGCAAGCTCCTAACCATGCTCAATGCCATGGTCAAAACCAACACGCCTTGGGACGATTCACTTCATCGGGCTTGACTCGGAAGACGGTTACTCAGTCGCGCACCAGCACGACCAGCTTCAGGTCCTCGCGGTGCGCGGGCTTCAGCGTGATCTGCTGGTACACGAGACGGCCGTCGGCCGGATGGTCGAATTCACGCAGCCCGCCTTCGCGCTCGAACACGTCCTGCGACGCCCAGTACTGCGCGAACGCGTCGCTGCCGGCCGTCAGCGCGTCGATCAGCGCGCGCGTCGGCGCGTCGGTCAGGTGGCGGATCGCATCGGCGCGGAATTCGGCCGCGAGCCGCCGCGCGCGGGTTTCCCAGTCGACGATCAGCGTGCGGGCGGCCGGCGCCATGAACGTGAAGCGCAGCAGGTTGCGGTCGTGCTCGCCATCGAGCCAGCCGGAAAAGAGCGCGGCGGCCGGCGCATTCCATGCGAGCGCGTTCCATTGGCGGTCGAGCACGTAGGCGGGCGTCGCGATCGCCGCGACGGTCGCGGCGAGCGTCGGCGGCAGGTCGCCGCCCGCGACGTCGGGCTCGGCCGGGTCGCGCTGCGCGGCCAGCTCGAACAGGTATGCGCGCTCGGCCTTCGACAGTTGCAGCGCGACGGCGATCCGCGCGAGCGCGTCGGCCGACGCCGACACGGGTCGGCCCTGTTCGATCCACGTGTACCAGGTCGGGCTGACGCCGCACAGTTGCGCGACTTCCTCGCGCCGCAGCCCCGGCGTGCGGCGGCGCGGGCCGGGAGGCAGGCCGACGGCCTGCGGCGACAGCCGCTCGCGGTGGGCGCGGATGAATTCGCCGAGCGCGCGGGCGGGCGTGGCGTCGAGTGGCGGGACGGAGGCGGAGGACGGCTGGTTCATGCGGAAACGGCGAAGTGAAGGCGAAAACGCGGCAACGATCAGACAGGTGGATCAAATACCAGAATAACTGCTTAACTTGTACTGGTACACACGCAGGCCTATTGTAGCGGCTCGCGCGCTGGCAGGGCAGCGGGCGTCCCCCACAATGCGATGCACGGGGCCGGATCGGGCGTTGAAGCGCCGGGGCCGGCCGACTGCATCAAGGAAAGGAGCGAACGATGAAACACCACGACCAGGTCGCCGACGCCTTCGGCACGACGGCCGCCGCCTATCTGACGAGCACGGTTCATGCGACGGGCGCCGACCTGCAGACGCTCGCCGACGCGGTGAGCGCGACGCCCGACGCCGCGGTGCTCGATCTGGGCTGCGGCGCCGGTCACGCGAGCTTCGCGGTCGCGCCGCACGTGCGCGACGTGGTCGCGTACGATCTCGCCGCGCCGATGCTCGCGACCGTCGACGCGGCCGCGCGCGAGCGCGGGCTCGCGAACGTACGCACGCAGCAGGGGCCGGCCGAGCGGCTGCCGTTCGACACCGCGACGTTCGACTGGGTCGTGAGCCGGATGAGCGCGCACCACTGGCACGACATGCATGCGGCGCTGGCCGAGGTGCGTCGCGTGCTGAAGCCGGGCGGCCGCGTGTTGATGATCGACATCGCGGGCAACGATCATCCGCTCCTCGATACGTACCTGCAGGCCGCGGAAGTGCTGCGCGACGCGTCGCACGTGCGCGACTACCGTGCGGACGAATGGCTCGCGATGTTCCGCGCAGCCGGTTTCGACGCGCAGGTGCACAGCCGCTGGCGGCTGCCGATCGATTTCGACACGTGGGTCGCGCGCATTCGCACGCCGGCCGACAGCGTCGCCGGCATTCGCGCGTTGTGGGCGCATGCACCGGACGAGGTGCGCGGCTACTACGCGGTGCAGGCCGACGGCTCGTTCGAGCACGACGCATTGCTGATCGACGCGCACTGAGCGTGCGGCGCGGCGCACGCTGCGCCGTTTGTCGTCGCATGAAAAAAGCCGCGATACGCATCGACGCGTATCGCGGCTTTCGTTATCCCGGCCGGCGCGGAGCGTGCCCGCGCCGCCCGCGGATCAGCCGGTGTTGCGCAGGCCGGCCGCGATCCCGTTGATCGTCAGGTGAATCCCGCGGCGCAGCCGCGCGTTCGTGTCGCCCGCGCGGTGACGCTTGATCAGCTCGACCTGCAGGTGATTCAGCGGATCGAGATACGGGAAGCGGTTCTTGATCGAGCGCGCGAGCAGCGGGTTGGTCGCGAGGCGGCCTTCGTGCCCGGTGATTTCCGCGAGCGCCTGCGACGTGCGTTCCCATTCCGCGACGATCCGCTCGAACACGTGCTTGCGCAGCTTGCGATCGGACACGAGTTGCGCATAACGCGACGCGACCGCGAGATCGGTCTTCGCGAGCACCATGTCCATGTTCGACAGCAGGTTCGAGAAGAACGGCCAGGTCTTGTTCATCTTCTTCAGCAGCGTGACGCGCTTCGTGCGTTCGGCGGCGTCCGGCGCGCCGTCGAGATACGCGCTCACCGCGCTGCCGAAGCCGTACCAGCCGGTCAGCAGCAGCCGGCACTGGCCCCACGAGAAGCCCCACGGAATCGCGCGCAGATCCTCGATCTTGCGCTGCTTCGGGTCCTGCAGCTTGCGCGACGCCGGCCGGCTGCCGATGTTCAGCTCGGCGATCTCGGTGATCGGCGTCGACGAGAAGAAGTAGTCGGTGAAGCCCGGGGTTTCATAGACGAGCGCGCGGTACGCGGCCATCGCCGAGTCGGACAGCGTCTGCATCGCGGCCTCGAACGCGGGCAACTGCGCCGGTGCGTTCGACTGCGGCAGCAGCGACGCCTCGAGCGTCGCGGCGACGACCGTCTCGAGGTTGCGCCGGCCGATCGACGGGTTCGAGAACTTGCTCGCGATCACCTCGCCCTGTTCGGTCAGGCGGATCTGGCCGTTCACGGTGCCCGGCGGCTGCGACAGGATCGCCTGGTAGGTCGGGCCGCCCCCGCGGCCGACCGTGCCGCCGCGGCCATGGAACAGCCGCAGCGTGATCTTGCGCTCGCGGAACAGGTCGACGAGCGCGAGTTCCGCGCGATACAGCTCCCAGTTCGACGTGAGGAATCCGCCGTCCTTGTTGCTGTCCGAGTAGCCGAGCATCACTTCCTGTTCGGCGCCCTGATGCGCGATCAACGCGTCGATGCCCGGCAGCGCGAAGTAGTCGCGCATGATGCGCGACGCGTCGCGCAGGTCGGGGATCGTCTCGAACAGCGGGATCACCATCAGGCTGTTCTTCGCGTCGCGGCCCGGCACGCCGAGCGTGCCTTCGAGCAGGCCCGTCTCCTTCTGCAGCAGCAGCACCTCGACGAGGTCGCTGACGGTTTCCGTATGCGAAATGATGTAGTTGCGCACCGCGCGCGCACCGAACTGCGTGCGGACCTCGCGCGCCTTCTCGAACACGCCCAGCTCGCTCTGCGCGAGTGCCGAGTATTCGAGGTACGGCGAGCGCAGCGGGCGCGGATCGGCGAGCGCGGCGAGCAGCACGCGCAGCTTGTCTTCCTCGGCGAGCGCCGCATAGTCGGCCTCGACGCCGGCGCGCGCGAACAGTTCGGCGACCACCGCCTCGTGGATGTCGGAACTCTGGCGCAGGTCGATGCT
The DNA here is from genome assembly GCF_029522185.1 of Burkholderia sp. IO2. NCBI lineage: Bacteria > Pseudomonadati > Pseudomonadota > Betaproteobacteria > Burkholderiales > Burkholderiaceae > Burkholderia > Burkholderia sp. IO2. The sequence goes on from NZ_JAKWFH010000110.1 coordinate 3,597, forward strand.
CGCGAGATGGAAGCCGAACACTTCGGCCGCGCGCACGAGCGGCGCGAGGCGCGGCGCGGCGAGCGACGCGCCGTGGTGCTCGTCGAGCGACGCGGTCAGCACCTTGAGATCGGCGACGAACGCTTCGGAATCCTCGTATGGAATCGCACGCACGGGCGGCGCGCCGCGGCCCGCGCTGCGCACCGGCACCGTGCCTTCGCCGAGACGTACGCGCGCGCTCGCGGCGAGCCGCGTGTAGATGCCGATCAGCGCGCGGCGATACGGTTCGTCGACGCGGTGCGGCGACTGGTCGGGCGATGCGGCCGCGAGCGCCTTCACCGCGTCGTTCGCGCCGACCAGCAGGTTCGACACCGACAGCTCGGCGCCCAGCTTGTGCACCTGTTCCAGATAATGTTCGAGGATCACCGCGGCCTGGCGGTTGATCGCCTCGTCGAGCGTCGCCGCGGTCACGTTCGGGTTGCCGTCGCGATCGCCGCCGATCCAGCTGCCCATCTGGAAGAACGCGGGCACGCGGGCCGACAGGCCATGCTCGGCGAGCGCGGCCTCGATGTCGCCGTACAGCGCGGGCAGTTCGTCGAGGAACGTCGCGCGGTAGTACGACAGCGCGTTCTCGATCTCGTCGCCGACCGTCAGGCGCGAATCGCGCAGCATCCGCGTCTGCCACAGCGCGGTCACGCGCGCGCGCAGCATCGCTTCGTTGTACTGGCGTTCGCGCGCGGTCAGCTCCTGGTCGCGCTCCGCGAGCAGGCGCGCGATGTCGTGCTGCGCATCGAGGATGCTCTTGCGCTGCACTTCGGTCGGGTGCGCGGTCAGCACCGGCACGATCAGCGCATCGTCGAAGAAGCGCTGCAGCAGGCGCTTCGACGCGTTGCCGGTGGTTTTCAGCTGGTCGAGCGCGTACGCGACCGTGCCGGGCTGCGGCGCGGACCCGGCCAGCGCGTGGATGCGGCGACGGCGGTTGTGGTGGCGGTCTTCCGCGATGTTCGCGAGATGCGAGAAATAGCTGAACGCGCGCACGACGCTCACCGTCTGCTCCGGCGTCAGCTTGCACAGCTTCTTCTCGAGCGTCTGCGCGGCTTCGCTGTCGTCCTCGCGGCGGAACTTGACCGCGGTCTGGCGGATCGTCTCGACCACGTCGAACACCGTATCGCCTTCCTGTTCGCGCACGACGTCGCCGAGCAGGCGGCCGAGGAAGCGGATGTCCTCGAACAGCGGGCCGTCCTTGTCGTCGCGCGTGCGGGTGCCGGCCTTCGGTGCGACGGCCTTGCGGGCGGGGGCGCCGGCGGCTTTCGTCGCGGGTTTTGTCTGACGTATCGGGTCTTTCGGTTTCGTTGCCGTTTTCGCACGGCCGTTCGCGGCGGTGGCGAGGGTGCCCGTCGGGGCGTCGGGGGAGGGCAAGGCAGCATTGCGGCGCGCCGTACGCGCCGATCCGGAAGACTTCACGATGGGTTTCCTTGGGAAAGCTCGAGTCAAAAGGAACTGCGGAAACTGCGGGAACTGCGGTCAAGCAACCAGCTACGTGCGGCACATCCGCACAACGGCGCCGCGACCCGCACGGAGGCAGGCCGGGCGCAGGCTCCGGGCCCGGGCGGGCTGGGGCGTGCGTGCTACCATTGTTCGATCTTCAATCCCGTCCTTCGATGTTCCAGCAATGAATTCCGAGACCCCCGCGGCCGGGCCGCAACAGGCACAGCCGCCCGCGACGTTGACGATTGCTTCGCGCGAGAGCCGCCTGGCGATGTGGCAAGCCGAACATGTGCGTGATGCGCTGCGCAAATTATATCCAGCTTGTGACGTGAAAATCCTCGGGATGACGACGCGCGGCGATCAGATTCTCGATCGCACGCTGTCGAAGGTCGGCGGCAAGGGCCTGTTCGTGAAGGAACTCGAGGCCGCGCTGGCCGACGGTCGGGCCGATCTCGCCGTGCATTCGCTGAAGGACGTGCCGATGGCGCTGCCCGACGGCTTCGCGCTCGCCGCGATCATGGAGCGCGAAGACCCGCGCGATGCGTTCGTGTCGAACGACTACGCGTCGCTCGACGCGCTGCCGGCCGGCGCGGTCGTCGGCACGTCGAGCCTGCGCCGCGAAGCGATGCTGCGTTCGCGTTACCCGCATCTCGAGGTGCTGCCGCTGCGCGGCAACCTCGATACGCGGCTCGCCAAGCTCGACCGCGGCGACTACGCGGCGATCATCCTCGCGGCCGCTGGCCTGAAACGCCTCGGCCTCGAAGCGCGGATCCGCGCGCTGCTCGACGTCGAAGCCAGTCCGCCGGCAGCGGGCCAGGGCGCGCTCGGCATCGAGATCGCCGCGCACCGCGACGACGTCGCCGCGTGGCTCGCGCCGCTGCACGACCCGCGGACCGCGCTCGCGGTCGAGGCCGAGCGGATGGTGTCGCGCGCGCTCGGCGGCAGCTGCGAGGTGCCGCTTGCCGCGCACGCGGTGTGGCGCGCGGGCGAGCTGTACCTGACGGGCCGTGTGTCGACCACCGACGGCAAGCGCGTGCTGACGGCCGAGGAATGCGGGGCGGTCATGACCGTCGCCGACGCGCTCGCGCTCGGCCGCGCGGTGTCCGACGAGCTCGAGGCGCAAGGCGCGCTCGACATCGTCCAGGCGCTGCTCGCGGGCTCGCAGGCCGCCGGCAAGGGCGACGCCTGATGGCGGGCGGCGCGCGCGCGTTCACCGCTGTCCTGACGCGTCCGGACGGCCAGTCCGACGCGCTTGCGGCGCAACTGGCCGATGCCGGTTGCGACGTGCTCGAATTCCCGCTGATCGACATCGCGCCGGTCGACGATCCGGCGCCGCTCGACGCCGCGTTCGCGGCGCTGGCAGACTACGCGCTGGTGATCTTCGTGTCGCCGAACGCGATCGACCGCGCGCTCGCGCGGTACGGCGCGATCTGGCCGAATGCGCTGCCGGTCGGCGTGGTCGGGCCCGGCAGCGTCGCGGCGCTCGAGCGTCACGGCATCGCGGCGCCCGCGCATCGCGTGATCGCGCCGCAGGCGCCGGCCGACGGCGGCGTGCCTCATTACGATTCGGAAAGCCTGTTCGCGAGCATCGAGGCCGCGTTCGGCGGCGCGCCGGCGCTGGCGGGCAAGCGCGTGCTGATCGTGCGCGGCGACGGCGGGCGCGAATGGCTCGCCGAGCGGCTGCGCGAGGCCGGGGCCGACGTCACGCTCGTCGCCGCGTACCGGCGCGTCGTGCCGGAGCCGCGTGTCGGCGCGTGGGAGCGCGTGCACGCGCTGCTCGACGGCCAGCCGCACGCGTGGCTCGTCACGAGCTCGGAAGGCGTGCGCAACCTGCACGAGCTCGCGCGGGCCCACCTGAACGATGCCGAGATCGACGCATTGAAGCATGCGCCGCTCGTGACGCCGCACCCGCGGATCGAGCAGACCGCGCGCGCATTGGGTTTTGATAGGATTACGCTGACCGGCGCGGGCGATGAGCGCATCGTCCGCGCGTTTCGAACGATGGCCGACGAGGCCGTCCAACCGGCGACAGCCGCACCGGTGACTAAACGCATGACAGATACCAACGATTCCAAAAGCGTCGCTTCCCAGCCGGCCGCTGCATCCGCACCGCCGACCAGCCCCCCTTATCTCGCGCCCGAGCCGCCCGCACGCCGCGGCGGCAGCGCGGTGCTGTGGTTCGTCGTCGTCGTGCTCGGCTGCGCGGCAGGGGTCGGCGGCTACGCGCTGAACCGCAAGATCGACCGGCTCGACGGTACGTTCGTCGCGCGCCAGAAGGCGCTCGACGCGCAGACGGCCGAAACGCGGATGAAGACCGAGCAGGCGCTCGCCAGCACGCACCAGGTCGACACGCAGCTCGCGCAGCTCGACGGCAAGCTGGCCGATGCGCAGAGCGCGCAGCAGGCGCTGCAGCAGCAATACCAGGACCTGTCGCGCAACCGCGATGCGTGGATGCTCGAGGAAGTCGATCAGATGCTGTCGAGCGCGAGCCAGCAGCTTCAGCTGACCGGCAACACGCAGCTCGCGCTGATCGCGCTGCAGAACGCCGACGCGCGTCTCGCGACGTCGCAGAGCGCGCAGGCCGTCACGGTGCGCAAGGCGCTCGCGCAGGACATCGAGAAGCTGAAGGCCGCGCCGGCAGCCGATCTCACCGGCCTCGCGATCAAGCTCGACGACGCGATCGCGAAGATCGACGCGCTGCCGCTGTCCGGCGAGGCGATCGTGCCGCACGCGGCGCCGAAGGCCGCGCCGGTCGACGCCGCGTCGTCGGTCGCCGCCGGCGAGCCGCGCTGGAAGGTGTGGTGGCACGACTTCTCGGCCGGCCTCGGCCAGCAACTGAAGGGGCTCGTGCAGGTGCGCCGGATCGACAACGCGGACGCGATGCTCGCGTCGCCCGACCAGGGCTACTTCGTGCGCGAGAACGTGAAGCTGCGCCTGCTCACCGCACGGCTGTCGCTGCTGGCGCGCAACGACAGCGCGATGAAGGCCGACCTGCACGCCGCACAGGCATCGCTCGGCAAGTATTTCGATCAGGCATCGAAGGACACGCAGACCGTCGAGGATCTGCTCAAGCAGGTTGACGGCGCGTCGCTGACGGTCGCGGTGCCGAACCTGAACACGAGCCTGACCGCCGTTCAGCAGTTCAAGAGCCGGGGGTAACGATGACGCTTCGAGGAATCGTCTGGCTCGCGGTCCTGTTCGCGATCGCCGCGGCGCTCGCCACCGTCGGCCGTTTCGACGCGGGGCAGGTGCTGCTCGTCTATCCGCCGTACCGGATCGACGTGTCGCTGAACCTGTTCGTGATCGCCATCGTCGTGCTGTTCATCGTCGTGTACGCACTGCTGCGCATCGTGCGCAATATCTGGCGCATGCCGCAGCGGGTCGCCGCGTATCGGGCGCGTGCGCGCAACGAGAAGGCGCAGGCATCGCTGCGCGATGCGATCGCGAACCTGTACGCGGGCCGCTTCTCGCGTGCGGAGAAGGCCGCGCGTGAAGCGCTGACCGTCGACGCGAACCTGGGCGCCGCGAGTCTCGTCGCGGCCACCGCCGCGCACCGGATGCACGAGTACACGCGCCGCGACGACTGGCTGTCGAAGATCGACGCGCCCGAATGGCAGGATGCGCGGCTGCTCGCCGCCGCCGACATGCGCGCGGACGCCCGCGACGCCGACGGCGCGCTCGCCGCGCTGGCCGACATGCAGGCCGGCGGCAAGCGCATTCATGCGCAGCAGGTCGCGCTGCGGGCGCAGCAGCAACTGAAGAACTGGGCCGAGGTGCTGAAGCTCGCGAAGGCGCTCGAAAAGCGCGAGGCGCTGCATCCGGCCGCGGCCGTGCGGCTGCGCCAGCAGGCGGCGGAAAACCTGCTGCGCGAACGCCGGCACGATCCGGACGCGCTGCTCGAAGTGTGGCAGTCGCTGTCGCCGGTCGAGCGCCAGTCGCCGCGTCTCGCCGATCTCGCGGCCGAACTGCTCGTGCCGCTCGATCGCCGCAACGAAGCGCGCCGCATCGTCGAGGACGCGCTCGCGCACAACTGGGATGCACGCCTGCTGCGCCGTTACCCGGACACGGCCGGCGCCGATGCGCTGCCGCTGATCCAGAAGGCCGAAGGCTGGAAGAAGGATCATCCGGAAGATGCCGACCTGCTGTTCGCGCTCGGCCGCCTCTGCCAGCAGCAGCAGCTGTGGGGCAAGGCGCAGTCGTTCCTCGAATCGGCGCTGAAGCTGGCCGACAACGAGGCGCTGAAGGTGCGGGCGCATCGTGCGCTCGCCCGTCTGTTCGAGCATCTCGGCGAAACCGACAAGGCCGCGAAGCACTACCGCGAAAGCGCGCTCGCGATCACCGTGGTGTGACGCGGCGCTGCGCCGCGCAGCGTAAAAAGCCCCGAACGCCGATCGGCCTTCGGGGCTTTTTTTTGGTTCATCGTGGATTACCGGGGAACGCGGCGCGGATCTTGAGGAAGAAGTATTCCTCGTCGCGGTACCCGTAAGCCCTGCGCTTGATGACCTTGATAGTGTTGTTGATTCCCTCGACGACGCTGGTA
>NZ_JAKWFH010000111.1:0-9422 GCF_029522185.1 Burkholderia sp. IO2
CGTTGCAAATACATTGAATACCAGGCCCCGGAAAGCGCTCGGCTGGAAGACGCCGGCCGAAGCTCTCGACGAGTACCTGAAATCTGTTCAACAATTTAGTGTTGCGACGACCGGTTGAATCCGCCCAATACCGGATGCCGGCGTTTCGTCGGCAACTGAAGAAGCGCAAGCTGACGCAGAGCATGTCCCGCAAGGGCAACTGCCTGGACAATGCCGCGATGGAAAGCTTCTTCGGTACGCTCAAGTCCGAGTGCTACAAGGGTCATCGCTTCACTTGCATGGAGCATTTGCGAGACACGCTCGAGCGTTACATCCACTACTACAACCACGAACGCATCAAGCTGAAATTAAATGGGCTGAGTCCCGTGCAATACAGGACTCAGCCCTTGGCCGCTTAGCTTTTAACCGTCCAACTTCGTGGGGTCAGTTCAATCAGCGGCCGGTTTTTTTGCAGCATGCGCGCGAACGCAACGCTTACTTGAGCGTGACGGGCACGCTGAAGTACTTCTTCGCGAGGTTGTCGATCGTGCCGTCGGCCTTCAGTTCCTTCAGCGCCTGATCGAGCGCCGTCTTCAGCGCCGCGTCGTTCTTGCGCAGGCCGAAGCCGACGCCCGAGCCGAGGATCTCGGTGTCGCTGACCGTGCCGCCCGCGAACGCGAAACCCTGGCCTTGCGGCTTCGTCAGGAAGCCCTTCGAGCCGGCTTCCGAATCCTGGAAGGTCGCGTCGAGACGGCCCGACTTCAGGTCGGCATACGCCAGATCCTGCGTCTGGTACGGCACGACTTCAACGCCGGCCGGCGCCCACTTTTTCTTCGCGTACGCTTCCTGGATCGTGCCCTGCAGCACGCCGACGCGCTTGCCCTTCAGCGATTGCGGGGTCGGCAGCAGGCCGCTGCCCTGCTTCGCGATCAGCTGGTTCGGAATCGTGTAGATCGGATCGGTGAACGCGATCGCGTGCTTGCGCTGGTCGGTGATCGTCATGTCCGAGTTGATCGCGTCGAACTTGCGCGCCTGCAGCGCCGGGATCAGGCCGTCGAAGTCGTTCTCGACCCACACGCACTTGGTCTTCAGCTTCGCGCACACCGCGTTGCCGATGTCGATGTCGAAGCCGGTCAGCTTGCCGTCGGGCGTCTTGTATTCGAACGGTGCGTACGAGGCCTCGACGCCGAACCGGATCTCCTTCAGATCCGCGGCAAACGCGCTGCCTGCCGCCACGGCCGATGCCGCCACCACCGCATGCGCGGCCACTTTACGCCAATCCAACTTCATCTGGTGTTCTCCTCGATACTCGAATGTTCCGGAACTACGGGCGCTTGCATCATTGCAGGGTCGGATGACCACGACAATGCGGCTGCCGCGCCGTGATGCGGCGCAACAGCCGCAAGGCGGCGATTGTACCAATCCGCGCGGCCCGATATGGCAAAGCGGGCGGCGCGACGCGATGCTGCGCTGCGTGCCCGGCGGCCGCCGCGCGCCCCGTCGAACTTGCAAGACGGTGTCGCAAATACGCAAGCGTGGCGCGTGCGCCGGCCGTGCGGCGGGCAGGTGTTATCGCAAAAAATGAATGGGCCGCGAGACGATGCGCGGGCTGCGAGTCGCCGCAGCCGCCCGATCGCACCCTGATCAGACGAGTGCGGCCAGCGTGTCGCGCGTCGTATCGACGACGAGCAGGCCCGCGCGGAGGCCCGGCTTCACGGTCGGATTCGGAAAGACGATCCGTTCCTCGTCGTGCGTCACCGTGTAGCGGTAGTCGCCGTCCTGCGCGAGCACCGTTCCGCGCGCGAACGCGGTGAAGTTCGCGACGTCGGCCGCGACGAACAGCTCGAGCGCGTCGCTCTGCTTCGTGATCTGGTCGATCACCGTGAAGACGCGCGGCAGCGACGGATGGCCGCCCCCGGCGTCGACTTCCGCCCGCCCACCCGACACGAGCTTGCGCACCGCGCGGTCGGCCGGCGCGAAGCGCGCCAGGTCGTTCTGGCCGAACGGCCGCACCTTGCCGAGTTCCAGCGTGCACGCGAGCGCGCCGCAATGCTCGGCCGTGAAATGCGAATACGTATTGCCCTTCGCCGTGTGCAGCAGCACGGCCGCGATGCGTGCATCGCCGAGCCATTCGATCATCGCGCGCGTCGGCGGCGTGCCCGTGTGCGGCAGCAGCGCGAACTGCTCGAACACCGATGCGCGAATCGCCGTATGCATGTCGATGTGCCAGCGTGCGCTGCCCGCCGGCGCCGCCGCGAAGAACGCGGCCGCGGCCGCTTCGAGCTGCGCGGCGCGCGGCGCTTCGCGGCTCGCGGGCACCTGCGCGTGACGGCCGCTGAACAGGCGGTTCAGGTCGTCGTCGAGATAGCGTTCGCCCGCGCGCATCGCCGGCACGTTGCCGAGCACGACGAGCAGCCGGCATGCGAGCGGCAGCGCACCCGCGGCGAGATCGCGCACCAGCATCGACAGCAGTTCGATCGGCGCCGTCTCGTCGCCATGCACGCCGGCCGACACGAGCACGCTCGCGCGCGCCGCGGCGTCGGCCGCCGCCGGTTCGAACGCGAGCAGCCCGTCGCCGAGCCATTGCCAGCGCACCGCGCCGCCCGCGCAGGCGCCGTCCTGTTCGGCCGGCGCGTCACCGGCCAGCGTGAACGCGAGAAAGTCGTCGAGCAGCGCGGCGGCCGGCATCCGTGCCTCAGCGCTGGAAGTCATACAGCGAACCGACGCGCAGGATCTGCGTGAGCTCGTCGAGCGCCGTGCGCGATTCGTCGAGCAGCGCCGGATCGGCGAGGTCTTCCGGTGCGAGGCGATCGCGATAGTGCTTGTCGATCCACGCGTCGAGCGACGCGAACAGCGTGTCGTTGATCCACACGTTCGACGTGACGGCCGCGCGCTCCGCTTCGTTCAGCACGACGCGCAGGCGCAGGCACGCCGGGCCGCCGCCGTTCTTCATGCTTTCGCGCAGGTCGAACACGAGCACGTCGTGAATCGGGCCGTTGCCGGCGGCAAGCTGGTCGAGATAGGCGGCGACGTTCGCGTTCTCGCGGCACTCCTGCGGCACGACGAGTACCTGCGAGCCGTCCGCGCGCGACAGCAGCTGGCTGTTGAACAGGTACGACGTCACCGCGTCGTTCACGCTCACCGCCGCGTCCGGCACTTCGATCACGTTCAGGCGCGCACCGCGTGCGTCGAGCGCGGCGGTCAGCGTATCGTAGATCGCCTGCTTGTTGACGAACGCGCGTTCGTGCGTGAACAGCGTGTCGCGGTTGCCGACCGAGATCACGTCGTTGTGGAACACGCCCGCGTCGATCACGTCCGGGTCCTGCTGTGCGTACACCGTCGCTTCCTCCGCGAGCCCGTGGCGATGCGCGACCGCGCGGCTCGCCTCGAAGGTCTGGCGGGCCGGGAAACGCTTCGGCTCGGGGCCGCGACGGTATTCGGCACGGCCGTACACGAAGAATTCGATGCCCGGCTTGCCGTATTCGGCGCAGAAGCGCGTGTGGTTCGCCGCGCCTTCGTCGCCGAGCGCCGGCGTGCCGGTCAGTGCTTCATGCACCGCGAAGTGCGCGGGGTCCGCAAACAGCGTCGACAGCGTGCGGCGCGTTGCTTCGTGCTCGATCGCGCGATGCAGCTTGCTGCACAGGTTCGCCGGCGTGAAGTGCACGCGACCGTCGCTGGTGTCCGCCGACGGGCTGACGGTGGCCGCGTTCGCGGTCCACATCGCCGACGCCGAGCTCGCCGCGGCGAGCAGTTCGGGCGCCTGCTTCGCGGCCTTCGCGATCACGTCCGCGTCCTTGCCCGAGAAGCCGAGCTCGCGCAACAGGCGCAGCGACGGCCGCTCCTGCGGCGGCAGCACGCCTTGCGCGAAACCGAGATCCGCGAGCTGCTTCATCTTGCGCAGGCCCTGCTTCGCGGCGGCCTTCGGGTTCGCGGCCGACTTCTCGTTGTTCAGCGACGCCACGTTGCCGAACGACAGCCCGGCGTAGTTGTGGGTCGGGCCGACGAGCCCGTCGAAATTGGCTTCTTGTGCGTTCATCGTCGTTCCCTCGATCAGAAATGCAGGCCCGGCGACAGGCTCGCGGGCAAAGTCAGTTGCGTGCTTTCCACCGACGCCATCGGATACGCGCAATAGTCGGCCGCGTAGTACGCGCTCGGGCGATGGTTGCCGGAGCGGCCCGTGCCGCCGAACGGCGCGGCGGACGATGCGCCGTTAGTGGGGCGGTTCCAGTTGACGATCCCGGCGCGGATCGTGCGGCGGAAGTGCTCCCACACCTTCGGGTCGTCGGCCAGCAGGCCGGCGGACAGGCCGAACGCCGTGTCGTTCGCGCGCTCGATCGCGTCGTCGAGCGTCGTGTAGCGGACGACCTGCGCGAGCGGGCCGAAATGTTCTTCGTCGGGCAGGTTCGCGACCCCCGTCACGTCGACGATCGCCGCGTTCACGAAGCCCAGGCGCGGATCGCGCTGCGTCATCGCGATGATCGGCTTCGCGCCCTGCTCGACGAGGCGCGACTGCGCGTCGACCAGCTTCGCGGCCGCGCGGGCCGAGATCACCGCGCCCATGAACGGCTGCGGATCGGCGTCGAACACGTCGGCCGTGATCTTCGACGTGACGTCGGCGAAACGCGCGAGGAAGCGGTCGCCGAACGCGCCCTGCGGCACGAAGATGCGGCGTGCGCACGTGCAGCGCTGGCCAGCCGACAGGAACGCCGACTGGATCGTGTGATGCACGGCCGCGTCGACGTCCTCGACCTCGCCGATCACGAGCGGGTTGTTGCCGCCCATCTCGAGCGCGAGCACGATTTCCGGACGGCCGCCGAACTGCTTGTGCAGCAGCGTGCCGGTGTCCGAACTGCCGGTGAAGAACAGCCCGTCGATCTGCCGATGATTCGCGAGCGCGATGCCGGTGTCCTTCTCGCCCTGCACGAGGTTCAGCACGCCGGGCGGCAACCCGGCTGCCTGCCACACCTCGACCGTCGCGCGCGCGACGCCCGGCGCAAGTTCGGACGGCTTGAACACGACCGTGTTGCCGGCGATCAGCGCCGGCACGATATGACCGTTCGGCAAGTGGCCGGGGAAGTTGTACGGGCCGAACACCGCGACGACGCCGTGCGGGCGGTGACGCAGCACCGCGACGCCGTCGGCCATGTCCTGGCGCTTCTCGCCGGTGCGCTCCTGATACGCCTGGATCGAGATGCCGACCTTCGCGGCCATCGATGCGACTTCGGTGCGCGCTTCCCACAGCGGCTTGCCCGTCTCGCGGCCGATCGCGGTCGCGATCGCTTCCTTGCGTTCGGTGAGCAACGCGGCGAAGCGCTTGACGATTTCGCAGCGTGCCTCGAAGTCGAGCGCCGACCAGCCGGCGAACGCGCGGCGCGCGCTCGCGACCGCACGGTCGACGTCGGCCGCCGATGCGCTGTCGCCCTGCCAGGCCACAGCGTCGGTGCCCGGGTTGCGCGAAGCGAAGACGGGGCCCGAGCCTGCGACCCAGGCGCCGTCGATGAAGAGTTCCGTCATGATTCGTTTATCCCTGTTTGACTTTGAGCGGCAGCACGCGGACCGGATCGCCGGCCTTCACGTCGAGCGCGACGGCATCGTCGGCCGACAGCACGAACGAGCCGTTCGCGACCACGCCCGGCGCGACGCCGACGCGGAAGTCGCCGAGCGACGTGTTCGACACGAGCGACTTGGGAGCATCGTCCCGCGCGTCGGGCACACCGATCGCGACCGGTACGACGACGCTCTCGCGCACCGTGCGCAGGTCGTTGACGTGGCATTCGAGCACGGGGCCCGCGTCGAAGATGTCGACGTGATTCTGGTAACGCAGCCCTTCCGCTTCGAGCATCTTGCGGGCCGGCAGCGTGTCGCGGTGGGTGAGGCCGACCGCGTCCTGCGCGTCCTGCGGCAGCAGGTCGACGTACACCGGGTAACGCGGCATCAGTTCCGCGAGGAACGACTTGCGGCCGTGCGAGCTGAGGTAATCGGCCGCGTTGAAATCGATCTGGTAGAAGTGCGAACCGACCGCGCGCCAGAACGGCGACGTGCCGTCCTCGTCGAAGTGGCCGCGCAGTTCCGCGCAGATGCGCTCCGGAAAGCGGTCGCGGAATTGCGCGATGAACATGAAGCGCGAGCGCGACAGCAAGCCGCCGACGCCGCCCGTGCGATAGCGCGGGCTCAGGAACAGCGAGCACACTTCCGCGTAGCCCGTCAGGTCGTGCGAGATGTTCAGCGCCGACATCCGCGTCCACACGCCGAGTTCCTGGCTCGCATGCACGACCGTGCTCACGCGGTAGTTGTAGAACGGCTGCTCGAGGCCGACCTGCGTTTCGATCCCGCACACGCCGGCGATGTCGCCCGTCTTCGATTCTTCCATCACGAAGAAGTAGCCGGCCTCGCCCGGTGCGGCCTTGCCCTCGAGCGTGCGGCGCGAGCGTTCGATGCGCGCGGCGAGCGCGTCGCGGTCGGGCTTGAACGTGGTCAGGCCCGGCCCGGTTTCCTGCGCGAGCGACACGAGCGCGTCGACGTCGCCCGTTTGTACGACCCGAACGACGATCATGCTGCGTCTCCCTTCAAATCTTCATCGTCGCGGCGGTGCAGCGGCACGCAGCGCACGACATCGCCTTCCTTCACATCGAGCGCCGCGCGCACGTCGCCGGCCAGCGGCGCGTCGGTGCCGCGCGCGTCGGCCGTGTCGCCCGGCAGGTCGGCCAGCACGCAGCGGAACGACTCGCCGCTGCCCGTCGACACCATGTACGCGACGTCGCCCCGCTGATGCGCGGCCTCGCGCACGACGCGCTCCGACGCCTGCTTCACGCACGCGGTGCGGTCGACCTGGGCGGTCAGCACCGGGCCCGCGTCGAAGATGTCGACGAAGCGGTCTGGCTCGAAGCCTTCCTCGAGATGGATGTCGTACGCGAGCAAGGCCGTTTCGTTCGGCTCGCCGAGCACGCGCTGCGCGGCTTCGGGCAGCAGCGGCACGTAGAGCGGATAGGCCGGCATCACTTCCGCGATGAACGTGCGGCTGCGGCCGCCCGAGGCGATGTCGACGTCGGTGAAATTACGGCCGAAGAACTTGCGGCCCACCGCTTCCCAGAACGGCGATGCGCCGTTGCCGTCGCTCACGCCGAGCAGCAGCGTGAACACTTCCGGCGTGAAGCGGCGGCGGTTCGCGGCGATGTACATCATCCGCGCGCGCGAGATCAGGTGCGCGGCCGCGTCGCCGCGCAGCGACGGATCGACGTAGAAGCCCGCGAGCCGGCTCTTGCCGGTCAGCTCGTGCGACATCGTGAGCGCGTGGATCTTGCGGTTCACGTGCAGCTCGCGCGACGCGTGGATCAGCGCGTCGTTGCGGAACGCGTAGAACGGTTCCGAGTAGCCGGCCGCGGCCACGATGCTCGCCGTGCCGAGCAGCTTGCCGGTCGACGAATCCTCGAGCACGAAGAGGTAGAACTCCTCGCCGGCGAAATCGACGTCCGCGCGAAACGAATCCTCGGAGAGCGCCACACGCGCTTCGAGCGCCACGCGGTCGTGCGGCAGCGAGTGCAGGACCGGCTGCGCGGTGCGCGCCATGTGCGCGAGCGCATCGAGATCCGTGAGTTTGCCGGGGCGAACAAATAGCATCGTCGTTCCTGTCTGCGATGGGCGCGCCGATCAGCGCGCGGTGGCTTCCTGGGCCGCGAGCACCTGCTCGACTGCCTTCTCGAAGCGCTTCACGCCTTCGTCGAGCAGGTCGAACGGAATCACCAGCGACGGGACGAAGCGCAGCACGTTCGGGCCGGCGATCAGCATGATCAGCCCGTTCTCCGCGGCGGCGGTGACGAAGTCCTTCGCGCGGCCGTCGAAGGCGGCGGTGAGTTCCGCGCCGACCAGCAGGCCCTTGCCGCGCACGTCCTTGAAGATGCCGAAGCGTGCGTTGATGCGTTCCAGCGCGCCCTTCAGGCGCACGCTGCGTTCGCGCACGCCTTCGAGCAGTGCCGGGTCGCCGATCAGTTCGACGACCTTGTCCGCGATCGCCGATGCGAGCGGGTTGCCGCCGTACGTCGTGCCGTGCACGCCGACCTTGAAGTGCGCGGCCAGTTCGTTCGTCGTCAGCATCGCGCCGATCGGGAAGCCGTTGCCGAGCGCCTTGGCGGTCGTCAGGATGTCCGGCGTGACGCCCGTGTCCATGTACGCGTAGAACTGGCCCGTGCGGCCGACGCCCGTTTGCACTTCGTCGAAGATCAGCAGGGCGTCGTTGGCGTCGCACGCTTCGCGCAGCGCTTTCAGGAACGCCGGATCGGCGGGGATCACGCCGCCCTCGCCTTGCACCGGTTCGACGATCACCGCGCAGGTTTTCGGGCCGATCGCGGCCTTCGCGGCTTCGATGTCGTTGAACGGCAGGTGCTTGATGCCTTGCGGCACCGGGCCGAAGCCTTCCGAGTATTTCGGCTGGCCGCCGACGCTGACCGTGAAGAACGTGCGGCCGTGGAACGACTGCACGAACGACACGATTTCGTACTTATCGGCGCCGTGGCGGTCGAACGCGACGCGGCGTGCGAGCTTCAGTGCGGCTTCGTTCGCTTCCGCGCCCGAGTTCGCGAAGAAGGCACGGTCGGCGAAGGTCAGCGCTTCCAGGCGCTTCGCGAGGCGCAGCACCGGCTCGTTCGTGTAGCCGTTGCCGATGTGCCAGAGCTTGCGGCCTTGTTCGTCCAGCACCTTCAGCAGTTCCGGGTGGCCGTGGCCGAGCGACGTCACCGCGATGCCGCACGCGAAATCGATGTACTCGCGGCCGGCCGTATCCCACACGCGGGAGCCCTCTGCGCGATCCGGCACGAACGGGGCGGGGGAAAATACCGGCACCATCACTTCGTCGAATGTCTGGCGGGTCACGGTCGAGGTCGTCATGGTCGTTCCTTTCGGTTTCGTAAGAGGGTTCAACAGGATCAAGTTTAGGTAAGGGTGACGCAAGCGTCTTGCGGAATTGCGACGGGTTCTATCGGAAGGTTTTGGTTTTGCCCTTTAGGGCCGGGGGGCGGCTACGCCGTGTCGGTATTTTGGGGCTTTTTCCGGCTTTTCTGTGGTCGGCTTCCGGTCGCGTGAAGCACCTGTGATCGTGTCGGTCTATTAGCGTCGCCCCTGCGCGGGGCAGCGGTCACTTTTCTTTGTCTTGCCAAAGAAAAGTAACCAAAAGAAAGGCGCCCGATAACGCATGACTTCCCGGTGCCACGGCCATCAGAGTGGATCGCACAAAAGTGTCCGCGCCAGTCAGGACACCGGAGTGGTTCGAGCAATGGTTCTGACACCACTGCCTACCCCACAGAGCGGTATACCATCCGCTAGCTCGGGCCTGTCAGGAATTTTGTGTTTAAGGCATAACATGCTCCCAAGGAGAATTTATGCCTCGCAAACCGAAAGCCCAGCCGGCGGCTCTGCCGGCGATTCCGGCCGAGTTGCTTGAGCAGTTCGGC
>NZ_JAKWFH010000112.1:0-8979 GCF_029522185.1 Burkholderia sp. IO2
GGGGTAGTGCAGCTCATGACTGGAAGACCGCCATGAACCAATTCGCTATCCTTTACGCAGATCGATTCATCCGGCCTTCCGTGTAATTACTCAACCCGCCTTGAACACGGAAATCCTGACACCCCCCCCTTACCCCAATCAAGATCAGTCGACGGAAAACTGCACGCAACTTGACGACACCCTCATACATTAAATGACAATAATAAAAAACAATATTTAATGAAACCAATTCCAGTCATTCCGTCAACTCGATCACACGTCACTCGCTCCCGTCCACTCGACCCGCACCGCGCCCCGCCCATCGCGGCACGTACATCACGGCCCAATCCCCCACACCTCGATGTGCGACTCCCGACGCGGCTGCCCCACCCGACACGATCATTTCAAATCCCTCACCAAACCCCGACTTGATTAACAGCGGCGACATGAAAAATTAATCCAACAGAAAATATCTTGTAATTATAAAAATCACCTTCTAGCATCCCTCTGCTGTTCGCGACACGTCTTGTTTAAAAGTCATCACTTGATGCATTCCTCGAACAAACCCATTCATAACCTGGGGAATTACATGAAGAAACTGTCTCGACTGCTGCCCATCACCGCGATTACCCTCGCGAGTCTCAGCGCTTTTGCCCAGGCCGGCGACCAGCCGGCCGCGGTCGACAAGGCACTGCAACTGATCCAGCAGAACCCGTCCGCCTTCAGTCTGGCTGCCGGCGGCACGGCACGCACGTTGAAGTTCGCCGGGCCACAAGCAGGCGCACCGACCGACGGCGACCAGTTCCAGGTACGCGACGTGATCGTCGATCCCGACGGCACCGAGCACGTGCGCTTCGACCGCTTCCATGCAGGCCTGCCCGTGATCGGCGGCGACGTGGTCGTCCATTCGAGCAAGGGGCAATTGAAGCAGGCAAGCGTGACCCAGCTCGCGCCGATCAATCTCGCCGGCTCGATCGGCAAGGTCGGAAACCGCGCCGTGATCCGCAACGCACCCGACGTAGGCGCGACGCGCGCCAGGCACATCGCGGCCGCGCGCTTCAACTCCGACGTGCGCCGCGTCGACGACGCGGAACTCGTCGTGTTCGCACGCGACGTCACGCCGACGCTGGCCTATGCGGTGCGCGTCTACGGCAAGGCGACCGAGACCCACGGCGACGCCGTGCTCTACTACGTCGACGCTCGCACCGGCACCCTACTCGATGCACAGGACCTGATCAAGACCGCCGCCGCGACCGGCACCGGCCGCTCGCTGTACTACGGCAACCTGACGCTCACGACGGACCAGACCGGCACGAACGCGTACCGGATGCTCGATCCGAGCCGCGGCGGCGGCTCGGTCTACGATGGTCGCGGTCTCAGCTCGGACGAGGTCGAGCAAGCGACCGACCTGTCGATCTTCACGAGCAGCACGAACGTGTGGGGCAACAACACGACCACCGACCGGCAGACCGTCGCGGCAGACATCGACTACGGGCTCGCATTGACTTGGGACTACTACAAGACCACGCATAACCGCAACGGCATCTTCAACGACGGCCGCGGTGTGAAGAGCTACGCGCACGTGGTGTTCAATACCGGCAGCGGCACGACGGGCGCGAACGCGGCATGGCTGTCGTCGCGCGTGATGGCGTACGGCGACGGCGAGCCGGGCACGCGCCTGCCGAAACCCGTGGTGTCGGTCGACGTCGCCGGGCACGAGATGAGCCACGGCGTGACCGAGGCCACCGCCAACCTGAACTATTCGGGTGATGCGGGCGGCCTGAACGAATCGACGTCCGACATTTTCGGCACGCTCGTGAAGTTCTACGCGAACAACCCGAACGATCCCGGCAACTATGTGATCGGCGCGCGCGTGGTGAGCGGCGGCCTGCGCAAGATGTACAAGCAGGATCTCGACGGCCGGTCGTTCAGTTGCTACCCGTCCGGCGGCTTCTCGTGGTCGAATCCGCGCCACGATCCGCATTTCACGTCGGGGGTCGGCAACCGCTTCTTCTACCTGCTGTCGGAAGGCCCGTCGGTGCCGCCGACCGACACCGGCCTGTCGAGGACGCAACTGGTCTGCAACGGCGACACGACCTTCAGCGGGCTGGGCCGCGACAAGGCCGGCAAGATCTGGTACCGGACGCTGACCGTGTACCTGAACGCCAACTCGAGCTACCCGAACGCGCGGCGTGCGTCGATCCAGGCCGCGAACGACCTGTATGGCGCGAACTCGGCCGAAAGCGCGACGGTCGCCCGCGCGTGGAGTGCGGTCGGGGTGAATTGACCGTGCGTGTATGAACGCGTCGGACGCCGGCAGTCGCGTGGCGGGATTTCGCTTCGGAGGAAAGCGATTCGGTCGTGGTCACGCGGCGTTCGGGTGAATGACGGGAAGGGGCCGGCCGACCGCCTGCGTATGCAGGGGGGCGGCCGGTGGATCGTGCGTCCTTGCGGTCCGACAAATGAATCGGCGCTCGACGAATACGCATTACATAGGCTGCCTGGCGTGCCGCCGCCAACGTGGCCGGCGTATTCGCGAATCGCTCGGCCGGACGCTCCGGGTGAACCCCGTCCCATCGTATCGACGGCGCCGCCCCGGTAGCCGGCTTCCTGAGCGAGCCGACAACGCGCTATATTCTGGTCCCAGGCAGGACGACGACGGAAGCCGCCCGCCATCGCAACCCTTCCCGACGCGCTTCCTCACCCCGAGAGAACGACAAAAATGGACCACTCGCAGTATTTCAGCCAAAGTTCGATCCAGGGCGCGAATCTTCGCCTGCACTATCTGTCGCAGTTGCTGCGCGAGCAGACAGGCTCGATCGTCCAGTACGGCATCCTGCGCGGGTTTCCGATCGGCTTCAGTCATTGGGCGGAAGTTGCGGTCGGCGGCTATCTGCTCGGCACCTACGAGATCGCCGTATGCGCGATCCTGGAAGCGCTCGGATCGCCCGACAAGGTGCTGGTCGACCTCGGCGCCGCCGACGGGATTTTCGGCATCGGCCTGGTCAGGAACAACGTCTTTGCCCGCAGCCTGTGTTTCGAGATGGACGAGCAGCGCCGCCACGCGATCCAGCACCGCGCCGCGGAGATGGGGCTGGCGGACCGCGTCGCGGTCTATGGCAAGGCCGATCGCGACTTGCCCGCGATTCTGTCGGAGCACGGCGGGGAGCCGGCCAAACGGGTCATCCTGTGCGATATCGAGGGTGCGGAGTTCGACCTGTTCGACGATGCGCTGCTGGAGCAGCTTTCCGGCAGCCACGTAATCATCGAAATCCACGATTTTCTGCTTTCCGACCCGGAACAAGCCGCGCGCGCATTCGACGAATTGAGTCAGCGCGCGGGCAAGTACTTCAACGTGTACGAGATCCGCGACGGGCTGCGCGACATTCGCAACATCCCGTTGCTGCGACACTGGTCGGACTGGGACGCATGGCTGATGTGCGTCGAGGCGCGCTACCGGATGATGCGATGGCTCTGGCTCGAGCCGAAAACCCAGCCGCGACGCGCCGATCAGGACATCGATCGCCTGATCCTCGACTACCAGCGGCGGATCTTCGCCGTTTGACGAGCGCGCGCGGCGCGAATCGACACGGCAACCGCGACGTCAGCCGCTACCCTATTGCATCGCCGCCGGACAACGCCTCCGCCATCTCCGATATCGGTCTGCTCCAGTCACCTAGGGTTGCCTGCCGATACAACTGCATTGACCTGTACCACGGCGTGTCGCGATGACTGTTGGACCAGCGCTCGTCGCATGCCGCCGACAGCAACACCCACACTGGCCGTCCGAGGGCACCAGCGAGGTGGGCGGGCCCGGTATCCACCGTAATCAGCAAATCGAGCTTGTTGAGGATGACCGCCGTGTCGCCGAGATCGGTCAGCTCGTCACTCATCACCCCAATGCCGTGTTTGTCGAGCACCGCATGTTCATCCTCGGTGATCGTGCCGAACTGCAGCGCATGGAAGCGGCTCCCGGGCGCGCCGAACAGGGGCGCAAGCTGCTCCAGTGGGATCGATCGATAAGGTTCGTGGCGCACCGCAGTCCCGCTACGCCAAATCAGGCCTATCTCGCGAACGCCCTGGGGGCGATTTCTGAAAATGTCGGCAACCCGCGTCGCCATCTCTCGTCCCGCCGGCGCCTGCAAGTATGAATCGGCGTAGCTCGGAAAGTAAGGCGTCGCCTGATAGCGCACAAAGAGATCGAAGGTACAGAGGACGCAATCGCTTTGGTCGATCGCACTGCGGGCGTCTTCTACAACGGTGAGCCAGTCGAGTGCGGAAAATACCGGCGCCAGCGTATTCGGTGCCTGCAATACGAGAGCCTGCGCTCCCTCGTCCCGCAAGAGATGCAAATACCGGGAAAACATGATCACGTCACCCAGCCCGCCCTCCTGAATGACGAGGACACGCTTGCCCGCGGCCGATTCGTCGAATCGCAGCAATTTGCCGACAATTTTCTCGTACTCGACGGTACTGCTCTGATAGATATTGGAAACTATCGCTGCCCGACTCCATGCGTCGCGCAGTCGCCGACTCAGCGTGTGCGCCTCCCGAAAACGGCCTTGAGCGTATCGCGAGATCGCGAGTTCAACTTTCAGGATCCTGAGATCAGGCTCGTGATCAAGTTCGGTGATGGCTTGGGTCAATAGCGTTTCCGCCTGCGAGAAAAGGCCGAGATAATTCATGTCGATGCCTATCTGCGCGCGAAAGAAGGGCTCTTTGACGCGATCCGCAAGCTCCTTCACCACGCGAATCGCTTCTTCTGCGTGGCCCGACAATCTGAGCGCGCGGCCCAGTGCGAGTCCGGCGCTCGCGGATTTCTCGCGAAGGTAGACGTTGTATGCGCTGTCGAGCCCGAATTGATCGCTGGTCAATGTATCCCCGCATGGAATGCTGGTGATTCGGTTTCTATCGATGATCGAACTTTGATTTGGGCGCGGTTGGCACGACAACGTATCGCGGCCACCGGCTTCCGGTATCGGCAGGTGACTCCTGTACTTTCGCTCCCGGCCCAGGCTACGGGACATATGCCGCTGGCGGGCCCCACTCCACGAACGCAACGGGAATACGCCCGGCCCTCGGGGCACGCCGCTGCATCGTCATGGTCACTGCCGAACGTTACACGTTGAAAGGGCGACATGAAAGCCCTCGGCGCGGGAACATTTGTTAAATAGCTTGAATAACCGCCAACGGACCGACAATTTGCCTTAACATCCGGCCGTCATATCGGTTCGTGTCGAACACGGTCGACCGACCGTCGCGTATCGCGCCGATGATTTTTCTGCCGGAGCCCCATCCGGCCACCGATTTCACCCGCCCCCAGGACCGACCATGTTCCAGACTCCGGGAGATTCCTTCGTCAACGGCTCGTTGCTCGGCCTGTGCGTCGAGGTGCCGCTTGCCGCGCTGGTTTCGCTGGCGATGCACGGCGTCGACTGGAACGGCCCGCGCGTCGCGATGCTCATCGCCACGCCCGTGCTGATCGCGAGCATTGCGCTGCTGACGCGTCCGGTCGCACTGAGCACGGTCTGGAAGCACAAGCGCTCGCCGTTCGTGCTCGACGACAACGTTCGCGCATCGATCTACGGCCGGCTCTGCGGGATCGCGCTCGGCGTGGTATTCGGCATCATGGTCGCGACGACGTTCTCCTGATCCGGTCGAGCCTGATCGTCCGACGAAATTTGCATCACCGCTGACCCGCCCGCGCCTTCCGCTTCATCGCATCACCCCGCCGCAACCACCGAATTGAACGACGTGTCCCACAACGGCGCGACATGGGCCGGCCCGTCCAGCACGCCGATGCGGGCAAACACGTCCGCGACCTGCTGGTGCTGCGCGACCACGTCGGGCGTCACCGGCAGCAATGCGTAGTCCTCGCTGCGCTGGTCGAACATCGTGACGAGATCGGCAACCGGCACGCGGGTCTCGCGATTCTGCGCGAGCGCATAGTCGCGGAAATGCCCGTTCGCCCACGCATACGCACGTCGAAACCGCAGCAGCAGATCGCCCGTCGCCGCGCGGCGACGCACATCGTCGAGTGTGCGCGGATTCGCGTACACCGGGAAATTGCCCGACAGATACCCCTTCCCCGTCTTCAGCACACGGGCGTCGTAGCGATTGCGCGCGAGCTGGCCGTTGTAGCCGTAGATCGCCCACGCGTCGATATCGCCGCGGTCGTACGCGGACAACCCGTCGGTCGGCGACAGGTTGATCGGCTGGATGTCGTCGAAGGTCAGGCCGGCTTCCGCCAGCTGTCGATACAGGAAATAGTGCGACGTCGTCGCGCGCACGTAGCCGACGCGCTTGCCCTTCAGGTCGGCGATACCGCGGATCGGCGTGTCCTTGCGCGCGAGCGTGACCTGGTTGTTCAGGTCTTCACGCACACGCGAGATGAATTTCACATTGGCTTTCTGGCGTGCGGCGAACACGGCCGGAATTTCGCTACCCGAACCGATATCGAGCGCATCGGCGTTGAGCGCCTCGATATGCAGCACGCCGTTGTTCAGTTCGCGCCAGTCGATCCGGTACGGCGTATCGGCGAGCCCGGCCGCCTGCAGCAGCGCGCGCCAGCCGCCCTTGTAGGTTGCGACGCGCAACGTCGCGCCGGCCAGATCGGCGTCGGCGGCCGGCGCGGCGAACGCGGCCAATGGGTGCGCCACGACCGCGGCGCCGGCAAGCAGCAGACGGCGACGTGCCGCCGACATTGACGACATCGGATGCTCCTGTCGATCGGATGGAATGGGATCGGAAGTGGAACCGCTGCGTCAATGCAGCGCCGGAAACCCGTGGCGCTCGGCCAGCAGTTCGAGGATGCGGCGTGCGTCGGTGACGAAGCGCACGTCGCCGAGCGTCTGCGCGTCGTCCGGCGCGGGCCGGTCGCGACCCAGCACGAGCACCGGCAGGCCCTGGTGTGCGTCGTCGAGTGCGTCGATCACCGCGGGCCGCGGCCGCTCGAAACCAACGCGCTTCACGTCCAGACGCGCGGCAAGATCGGGCGCGCTCGCCAGCAGCCCTTCGATTGGCAATCCATGCGGACACACGAAGCGCTGGCCCGGATGCTTCGGATCGGCAAAGCCCGGTTCCAGCAGAAACAGCACATCGCGACTCATGTCAAACGGCTCCCTTTTTCGTCGATCGTCCCAATCGGGAAGCATTCGTACACCTGTACGCGCTGCTGTTCCCGCGTCATGCCGGCCACCGGCCGGATGCCAGACTCTACCGTCGCACCTCGCACGGCCCTACCAACGTTTTGCGGAATCGATATGCAAACGCGGATAGCGCATCGGCCGGTCGTCGCCTAGCCGGACGTTGCGTAAACGCATCGTCATGCGAACGACGGGCATTCCGCACATCGAACCATTTCATCGATCGATATGACCGCGCGCAGGCATTTCCAGCGCGCGACGTTCGCAGTCCGCGCGATGCGTTCGCCGCAGCAGGCGCGCCGGACGCGATCGCGGCGCACCTGCCGGGCCGGCGGCAACGCACATTACAAATCGGCCGCACAGCGAATTACAAACCACGGATCGGCCGTTCATCGACGCGGCCGTCGTCAATAGCATCGTGATCCTCACAAACGTACTGATAACAACAGAGGATGGTCATGATCAAAAAAACGGTGGTACTGGGTTTGGTGTCGATCGGTTCGGTCAGTGCGCATGCGCAGAGTTCGGTCACGTTGTACGGCGTGGTCGACGCCGGCATCGCGTATACGAACAACCAGGGCGGCGCGAGCAACATCCAGCAGACGAGCGGCAAGCTGAGCGGCAGCCGCTGGGGCCTGAAAGGCGCCGAGGATCTTGGCGGCGGCCTGCAAGCGGTCTTCACGCTGGAAAGCGGATTCCGGCCGAGCGACGGCGGGCTCGGCCAGGGCGGCCGCCTGTTCGGCCGCTCCGCGTACGTGGGTCTCGGCAAGAAAGGCCTCGGCACGCTGACGTTCGGCCGTCAGTACGAGCCGATCACCGATCTCGTCGCGCAGTATTCGGGAGCCGGTTTCTGGTCGCCGGCCACGCACGTGGGCGACAACGACAACCTGAACCAGAGCTTCCGCCTGAACAACGCGGTGAAATTCCGCAGCGACACGATCGCCGGCTTCACGGCCGACCTGCTCTATGCATTCAGCAACCAGGCCAATGGCGGCGCGGGCACCGGCTTCTCGAACAACAACGCGTGGGGCGCATCGGCGAACTACGTGAACGGTCCGCTGTCGGTCGGCGGCGGCTATGTGCGGCTCAATCACCCGAATGCGACGTCGAACACGAGCGGCGCGGTGGGCGGCGCGACCTCGACCACCGGCAACGACTACAGCGGCGCGTTCTTCTACGGGCTGAACGGCGGCGTACTGAAGCAGCAGATCGGCGCGGTCGGCGCGAACTACTCGCTGGGCCGCACGACGCTCGGCTTCGCATGGAGCCACACGCAGCTCGACTATCTCGACGGCTCGTCGCGCAAGTTCAACAACTACGACGTGAACGCGCGCTACCAGATCACGCCGGCGGCCACGCTGATCGGTGTCTATACGTTTACCGACGGGCGCGCCAGCGGCCTGCCGGGCACGAGCGGCCAGACGCTGAAACCGCGCTGGCACCAGTTCACGCTCGGGTTCGACTACGCGCTGTCGAAGCGCACCGACATCTATGTGTCGGGCATCTACCAGCTCGCGGCCGGTGATGCGAGCACCGCGACGTCGGGCGGTTATCGCAAGATCGCGGCGATCTCGAACATCGGCAGCGCGTCGTCGACGAACCGCCAGCTTGCGTTCGTCAGCGGGCTGCGCGTGAAGTTCTGACGGCACGCGCGGCGGGCGCGGCGCAATCGTCACGATAAGCAAAGCGGGAATCGTTGTTTGCCGCGCCACGCCCGGTTGCCGAGAATGATCGTTTCCCCGCGCGCCACACGCGTTCGACCATGACCGATTCCCGTTTTCCTCCCCGCGCGCCGCGCCCCGGCCGGCGCGCGGCGCTGCGCCAGTTGGCCGGCGGCTGGGCGGCGACGCTGCTG